>NZ_BAAAIZ010000011.1:61269-131810 GCF_039526425.1 Streptomyces thermospinosisporus | reverse complement strand
ACACATCACGAGAGCGGAACATCGGGAGGAATAATCCCGACGTTCACAGCGTCCTCGCTGTGTATTTCAAAGGAACCTCGACCGTCCGGTGAAACCGGACAGACGGGGTATCAACATATCTGGCGTTGACTTTTGGCACGCTGTTGAGTTCTCAAGGAACGGACGCTTCCTTCGTACTCACCCTCTCGGGCTTTCCTCCGGGCGCTTCCCTTCGGTGTTTCCGACTCTATCAGTGTTTTTCCGCCTCCTTGACCACCGTCCTGCAGGCATGCAGAAGGGGCCTCGGAGAGGAACCTGAAGAGTTGGTTTGCTGCTTGGGTCAGAGCTTGAGATCAGCCTTTCACCCCCAGGCAGGACTGACGACTGTACACGGGGTCGCGGATGGCGTGCAAATCGATTATCGTAGGTGGTCTAGACCTCTAGTCTAGACCACACCGGGATCATTCGCCCGGAATTGGTACTTCATATGACATACCCTGCTGCACAGTGCGTCGTCAGCAACAGGCAGTGACGGCCTCCATGCAGATCTCCACCCCTGGGAGGTTTTCCATGACCACCGTGACGTCCCCGCTCGAAGGACGTGCCATCGGGCTGGTGGCCGTGCCCGATCCGGTCTTCTCCGGGGCCATGGTCGGCCCGGGCACCGCGATCGACCCGGTCCGCAAGCCCTCCGAGGCCGTCTCACCGGTCGACGGCGTGATCGTCTCCCTGCACCCGCACGCCTTCGTCGTCGTGGACGAGAACGGCCACGGCGTGCTCACGCACCTCGGTATCGACACGGTGCAGCTCAATGGCGAGGGCTTCCAGCTGCTCGTCAACAAGGGCGACACCGTCAAGCGCGGACAGAGCATCGTCCACTGGGACCCGGCCGCCGTCGAGGCCGCCGGCAAGTCCCCCGTGTGTCCGGTCGTCGCCCTGGAGGCCACCGCGGAGGCGCTCTCGGAGCTGCGCGAGGAGGGCGAGGTCGAGGCCGGCGACAGTCTCTTCCTCTGGAAGTGACGTGAGGAGGTGACGTCCGGGGCGACGTCACTCGCCGTCCGTGACGGCACGTACGACAACCAACGCGGTGGCGGGGCCCGCCGCACTAACGGAGACGGGTGAGATGGAGACAACGCTGCGAGGCGTCGGTGTGAGCCATGGGGTGGCCATCGGCGAGGTCCGGCACATGGGAACCGCGGTCCTCGAACCGCCGGCCAAGCAGATTCCCGCGGAGGAGGCCGAGCGCGAACAGGGGCGCGCTCGCAAGGCCGTGGAGGCGGTGGCGGCCGATCTGACGGCGCGCGGCAATCTGGCGGGCGGGGAGGCCCAAGCCGTGCTCGAGGCCCAGGCCCTGATGGCGCAGGACCCCGAGCTGATGGCGGACGTGGAGCGGCGCATCGCCGTCGGCAGCACGGCCGAGCGCGCGGTGTACGACGCGTTCGCCGCATACCGCGAGCTGCTGGCCGGGGCCGGTGAGTACCTGGCCGGCCGGGTGGCCGACCTGGACGACGTGCGGAACCGCATAGTCGCCCGGCTGCTCGGTGTTCCGATGCCGGGTGTCCCGGACAGCGACCGGCCGTATGTGCTGGTGGCCCGGGATCTGGCGCCGGCCGACACGGCGCTGCTGGATCCGGCGCTGGTGCTCGGCTTCGTGACCGAGGAGGGCGGGCCGACCAGTCACAGCGCGATCCTGGCGCGGGCCCTCGGGGTGCCGGCCGTGGTGGCGCTGCCGGGCGCGGGTGAGATCGCCGAGGGCACGGTGATCGCCGTGGACGGCAGCAGCGGCGAGGTCTTCGTGAATCCGAGCGAGGAGAAGAAGGCGCAGCTGGAGGCCGCCGCCGCCGAGCGGAAGGCGGCGCTGGCCGCGGCCACCGGGCCGGGTGCGACGGCCGACGGTCACAAGGTGCCGCTGCTGGCGAACATCGGTGGTCCGGGGGATGTGGAGGCGGCCGTCGAGGCGGGCGCCGAGGGTGTCGGTCTCTTCCGTACCGAGTTCCTGTTCCTGGACGACAACAAGCAGGCTCCTTCCGAGGAGAAGCAGGTCGCGGCCTACCGCCAGGTGCTCGAGGCGTTCCCCGAGGGCCGTGTGGTGGTGCGGGTGCTGGACGCGGGCGCGGACAAGCCGCTGGACTTCCTCACCCCGGGCGACGAGCCGAACCCGGCGCTGGGCGTGCGGGGGCTGCGCACCCTGCTGGACCACCCGGAGGTGCTGCGCACCCAGCTGACCGCGCTGGCCCGGGCGGCCGAGGGGCTGCCCGTGTATCTCGAGGTCATGGCGCCGATGGTGGCGGACCGCGCCGACGCCAGGGCGTTCGCGGACGCGTGCCGGGAGGCCGGGCTGCGGGCGAAGTTCGGTGCGATGGTCGAGATTCCCTCGGCCGCGCTGCGCGCCCGCTCGGTGCTTCAGGAGGTCGAGTTCCTGTCGCTGGGCACGAACGATCTCGCGCAGTACACCTTCGCCGCCGACCGGCAGGTGGGCGCGGTGTCCCGGTATCAGGACCCGTGGCAGCCGGCACTGCTGGACCTGGTGGCGCTGGCGGCGGAGGCGGCGAAGGCCGAGGGCAAGAGCTGCGGCGTCTGCGGTGAGGCCGCTTCGGATCCGTTGCTGGCGTGTGTGCTGACTGGTCTGGGTGTCACCTCTCTCTCCATGGGTGCCGCGTCGATTCCGTATGTGCGGGCGACGCTGGCGAAGTACACGCTGGCGCAGTGCGGGCGTGCGGCCGCAGCGGCGCGGGCCGCGGACGGTGCGGACGAGGCGCGGCGCGCGGCGCAGGCGGTGCTGTCGGGCGAGTAGCCGGCACGTGGCCGGAGAGCGGTCGCAGGCGTCGGGCCCCTGTGGTCAGCGTCGGCTTGTGGTCGTCGTCGAGCCGAAGGGCGCTCCACCTGGAGGTGGGGCGCCCTTCGTCGTGCGCCTGGGTGCCGTTGCGGCTTTCAGTGGTGGTGGGGTGTGTCCGGGCCGGGGCCCAGGTCGGGGGGTGCGCAGTAGTCGACGTTGGACTCGGGCGCGATGAGGTCTCCGGTCTCGATGTCGGTGCAGTAGGCGTCGAAGACCTCGGCGGCGGTGAGGGGTTCCAGTGTGTGGGCGCGCAGGCGCCAGCCGTAGACGCGGTCGGGACTGCCGGGGGCCATGGTGCGCATGACGAGTCCACCGGGGCTGTCGGTGGCCAGCCCGACCGCCAGTACGGAGGTGAACTCGAGGGCTTCGGCCTCGTCCAGTTCCAGCCGGTCGGTGAGGTCGTCGGCGTGGAGGACGGCGACCAGGGGTTCGGGTGGGCCGGAGACGTTGCACACCAGGTGCCGCCGGCCCGGCGGGGCGGTGTCGAGGATGCGGGTCAGCAGGTGTGCGGCGCGGTTGAAGGCGGCGCGGCCCAGGTCCTCCCCGCATGCGGCGCAGGCGCCGAGGCGGCTGAGGAGGGTGGTCGCGTACTCCCACGTCGCCTGGCGGATGGCCTCGTCCACGAGGATGGGCAGGAGGTCGGCGAGCGGCTGTCCGTCGTAGGGGACGGTGGGGCCGGTGGTGGCGAGTTCGGCGGTGAAGCGGGTGCGGCTGGCGGGGCTGTCGGGGTCGAGGCCGTGCCGGGCGCAGTAGTCCGCGTAGTCCTCGGGGTCGAAGAGGGCGACCGAGGTGTGGCTGCCCTGCCGGGCCCGGGTCCTGAGGACCGCTTCGACGTGTTCGAGGTAGGCGGTGTGGTCGTGGAAGGTGAAGCTGCGGTAGCGCCGCATGGCGGAGAAGTCGTGCTCGTCGGTGAGCAGGCCGATGGTGCCGGCGATCTCTCGCCGCAGGGCTCGTCGCAGGGTCCGGCGGTCGGTGTGCGTCATGTGTCCCCCTGTGCACGGTCGATCAATGCTCACTCACAGTAATCGGGGGCACTGACAGCGACGTCCGGTCGAGGAGATGAGGAGACCGGCCGGCCCCGGACTGGTCGCCTGTGGCGGGGCCAGTCCGGGGCCGGTACGGGGGGGATGGTCGCCTGATTCTTCTGATCAGGCGCGCTTGCAGTTCTGATCAGGCGCGCTTGCGGGCCAGGTCCTCGTAGAAGGTGAGCAGGTCGAGGTTGTCGATGGAGCCGGGGTTGACGGCCTTCTCCAGCGGGGTGCCCTGCAGGAGGCGCTTGACCGGGACCTCGATGCGCTTGCCGGTGAGGGTGTGCGGGACTCCGGGCACCTCGATGATCTCGTCGGGGACGTGGCGGGGCGAGAGCTGTTCCCGGATGGTCTGCTTGATGCGGTTCAGCAGAACGTCGTCGAGCCGGGCGCCCGGGGCCAGGTGGACGAAGAGGGGCATCCAGTAGCCGCCGTCGGGCTGTTCGATGCCGACGACGAGGGACTCCTTGATCTCGGGGAGGCGTTCGACGACCTCGTAGATGTCGGCCGAGCCCATGCGGACGCCCTGGCGGTTGAGCGTGGAGTCGGAGCGGCCGTGGATGATCACCGAGCCCCGTGAGGTGATGGTGATCCAGTCGCCGTGCCGCCAGACGCCGGGATAGACGGAGAAGTAGCTGTCGCGGTAGCGGCTGCCGTCGGGGTCGTTCCAGAAGCGGATCGGCATGGACGGCATGGGGTTGGTGACGACGAGTTCGCCGACCTCGTCGGTGAGGGGCTTGCCGCTCGGGTCCCAGGACTGCAGGTCGGTGCCGAGGCAGGCGGCCTGCAGTTCGCCCACGTACACGGGGAGGGTCGGTACGGCGCCCGCGAAGCAGGAGCAGACATCGGTGCCGCCGCTGACCGAGGCGATCCACAGGTCGTCGCGGACCTCGTCGTGCAGCCAGCGGAAGCCGTCGGGGGGCAGCGGGGAGCCGGTGGTGGCGACGCACTTGACCGCGGACAGGTCGTGGTCGCGCCCCGGGTGCACGTCGGCCTTGCGGCAGGCCATGACGTAGGCGGCGGAGGTGCCGAAGAGGGTGGCGCCGGTGCGTTCAGCGACCTGCCACTGGGCGCCGGTGCCGGGGTAACCGGGGCTGCCGTCGTACAGGACGATCGTGGTGCCGGTGAGCAGGCCGGAGACGAGGAAGTTCCACATCATCCAGCCGGTCGAGGTGTACCAGAAGAAGCGGTCCTCGGGGCCGAGGTCGCAGTGGAGTCCGAGCTGCTTGAGGTGCTCGACCAGGATGCCGCCCTGGGACTGGACGATGGCCTTGGGCAGCCCGGTGGTGCCGGAGGAGTAGAGCACCCACAGCGGGTGGTCGAAGGGCACCTGCTCGAATTCCGGTTCGGTGTCGGCGGCGGTGAGGGCCGACCAGTCCAGGGCGCCGTCGGGGGCCTCGGTGCCGAGCAGCGGGATGTGGACGACGGCGCGCAGCGAGGGCAGTTCGCGGCGCAGTTCGGCGACGATCTCGCGGCGGTCGTGCTCCTTGCCGCCGTAGCGGTATCCGTCGACGGTGAACAGGACGACCGGTTCCACCTGCTGGAAGCGGTCCAGGACGCTGCGGGCGCCGAAGTCGGGTGCGCAGGAGGTCCATACGCCGCCCACCGCGGCGGTGGCGAGCAGGGCGACGACGGCCTGCGGGATGTTCGGCAGGTAGCCGCTGACGCGGTCTCCGGGGCGTACGCCGAGGGCGCGCAGTTCGGCCGCGAGGGAGCCGACCTGGCGGCGCAGCTCGGCCCAGGTGACGGGGCGGGCCTCATGGGTCTCGTCGACGTGCAGCAGGGCGGGCTGGTCGGCCCGGTCCGCGGCGGCCCGCAGGGCGTGCTCGGCGTAGTTGAGGGTCGCGCCGGGGAACCACTGGGCGCCGGGCATCGAGCGGTCGCCCAGCACGCGGCTGCAGGGGGTGGAGAAGCGGACGTCGAACCACTCGGTGACCGCCTGCCAGAACGTCTCCAGCTCCTCCACCGACCAGCGGTGCAGCGCCGGGTACCCGCCGTCGGCGGGGGCGCCGTGGTGCTCCGCTGCCCAGGCCTGGAACTTGGTCACCTGTGCCTGAGCGATGCGCTCCGGATCGGGCTGCCAGAGCGGCTGAGGGTTCAGGGTCGACATGTACGGCTCCCGGACTGTGCGCGTCGTGTGCGTCCTCCGCGCACGGGCTGGGGTGTGCGCGTGACGCGGCTGACACGGACGATGCCATGTGATCGACTTCCGCACCAGGGTGCACCCCACATAGTCCGCGTCGTGGCGGTGTGGTCCCATCACGGGTGAACGGAAGTTGAACGCCACATCTGCCGAGCGTGGTCAGTGGCAGGGTGAGCAGCATGAACGGTCGTGACCTGGTGCGTTCGATACAGGCGGTCGATTGGGTGAGGGCGGCGCAGGGGTTGCGTACCGTACGAGCAGCGTGGCGCAGGCAGCGGGCCGATGCCACCGGACTGCCTCCTCGCGGGCGGGAGCGGGCCCGGGTGCCCGGTGTGCTGCGGGAGGCGACGCCGGAGCCCGGGGGTGGCATCGTTCAGTTCGGCCGGGCCCGGCTGCGGATCATGGTGGCGGTCAACGGGGCGGCGTTCTGGGGCTGGGACGGCGCGGAGCCCGAGCCCTCGTACGCGCTGGGGGGCCGCTGCCCGGACGCGGATCCGCGGGCGGTGCTGGAGCCGGACAAGGACGGCGGCTGGCGGGTGGTGGCCGAGCGGGTGACCGTCGCGGTGTCGCGGCACGGCGCGGTGGAGGTGCGCACTCCGGGCGGCGCGACGCTGCGGCGGGATCTGCCCCCGCGCTGGTGGGAGCCGGTCGGCGGCGGTCCGGCGCGCTGGATGCAGCGCTCGGAGGTGGCGGCGGACGCCCGCTTCTTCGGGCTGGGCGGCCGGGCGTGCGGGCCCCGGCTGCGGGACGGCACCTACCGTCTGTGGAACACCGACCCCGGTCGGGCGTTCGGACCGGCCGACGATCCGCTGCATCTGACGATGCCGGTGCAGCTGGTGGTGGCCGATGCGGGCACGCACCTGGTGTTCCACGACAACTCGTGGGACGGCCGGGTGACGTTGCGCGAGGGCGAGGAGGGCGAGGGGTCCGGCCACGACCGGGCGGGGACGAGCGAACTGCGCATGGACGGCGGCCCGCTGCGGTGCTGGGTGATGCAGGGCACTCCTGCCCGGGTGCTGCTGGCCTGGGCCTCGCTCACGGGCGCGCCGGCGCTGCCGCCGGCGTGGGCGTTCGGGCACCATCACGCGCGGTGGGGTCTGGACGACGAGCGCGAGGTGCGGCGGCTGGTCGCCGGCTACCGGGAGCGCGGGCTGCCGCTCGACGCCCTCCATCTCGACATCGGCCGTCACCAGGCCCGGCAGGGGTTCACCGTCGACCGGGAGCGGTTCCCCGGGCTCCCGGGCCTCGCCGAGGACCTGCGGCGCGACGGCGTGCGGCTGGTGTCGGTGGCGGAACCGGCCGTGCCCGCCGTTGCCGGGAACGCGGTGTTCGAGGAGGGGATGGCGCGGGACGCGTTCGTGCGGGAGGCCTCGGGCGCGGTGGTGCGGGGCGTCTCCTGGCCCGGTGAGGTGGTCTTCCCGGATGTCACTCGGGCGGATGTGCGGGAGTGGTGGGGCGGTCTGTACGCGGAGCGGCTGGCGCAGGGGTTCACGGGTTTCTGGCACGACCGGGACGAGCCGACGTCGTTCGCGGCCTTCGGCGAGCCCACACTCCCCCGCTCGGCCCGGCACGCGCTGGACGGGCGGGGCGGGGACCACCGGGAGGCGCACAACGTCTACGGGCTGTGCCTGTCCCGGGCGGCGTACGAGGGCCTGCGGAAGCTGGCGCCGGAGGAACGGCCGCTGGTGCTCTCCCGTTCCGGGTGGGCCGGGTTGCAGCGGTACGGCGGTGCCTGGCTGGGCCGCGTGGCGGCGGGCTGGCCGGGGCTGCGGGCCTCGCTGGGGCTGGTCATGGGGCTCGGCCTGTGCGGGGTGCCGTTCTCCGGCCCGGACGCCGGCGGCTTCGGCGGGGACCCGTCCCCGGAGCTGTTTCTGCGGTGGTTCCAGCTGGGCGCGTATCTGCCGCTGTTCCGCACCCGGGTCGGCCCGCGGGCGGGGCGGGGCGAGCCCTGGGAGTTCGGTCCCGAGGTGCTGGAGCACGCGCGGGCGGCGCTGCTCGAACGCCGGCGCCTGCTGCCGTACTTCATGACGCTGGCACATCTCGCCCGGCGCACCGGGACGCCCCTGGTGCGGCCGCTGTGGTGGCCGGCGCCCGAGGAGCGCGCGCTGCGCGACTGCGAGGACGCCTTCCTGCTGGGCGACTGCCTGCTGGTGGCGCCGGTGCTGGATCCGGGTACGGACCGGCGGGCCGTGCAGCTGCCGCCGGGGCGGTGGTACGACGTGCGGACGGGGCGGGCCTACCAGGGCCCGGCCCAGGTCCTGGTCGAGGCTCCCCTGGACCGCATCCCGGTGTTCGTCCGCGGGGGCTCCGTCATTCCGGTGCGTGGGGAGGACGGCCGGCTCGAGCTGGAGGTGTGGGCTCCGGCGCGGGGGCGGACGGGCGGCGGGCTCGTCGTACCGGACGACGGTCAGGGGTGGGCCGAGGCGGAGATCGAGCGGTACACCGTCCGCTGGACGGGCCCGCGCCCGGTCGTCGAGCGGGAGGGCGACGCCGGTGCGGGCGAGCCCGCCCACCCGGTGCGCATGCGCGGGCTCGGGGAGGGGTGAGCGGGGCCTCGGTTGGGGTCGCTTACAGGCCGGAGTTCGCGCTGCGGGCCGCCGAAGAGGGGATGCGGCGGCCCGCCGGTATCAGATGTCGGCCAGGGTCGTCAGATGTAGCGCCCCTCGAACCAGGCCCGTACGGCCAGGGTGTGGAGGGGGAAGGCGAGTTCCTGGGGGCGGCGCAGGAGGTGCCAGCCCTCTGTCTCGGACGTGGCGGCGGAGGGCGGCAGGGACTCCACGGGGCGTTCGGGGAGGAGCCCGAACAGGAGGAGGTGGCCGTCGGGGGAACTCATCGCGTCGGCGAGGCGGACGTCGCGGCTTGCCGCGTCGATGCCCGTCTCCTCCTTGAGTTCGCGGACGACGGCCCGGCGCCAGTCCTCGCGGTCGTCGATGTAGCCGCCGGGCAGAGCCGTTCCGCCGTGTGCGGGGGCGACGGTGCGGGTGATCACGACCAGGGCGGTGCCCTGGGTGTCGTACACGGGCTGGAGGGCCACCGCGACGGGCAGCGGGTTGCGGTGGGCGACGGTGCCGCACGCGGCGCAGGTGCGGGGCCAGCCGGAGACGCCCTCTCCATAGGGCGTGCCGCAGCTCGAACAGTGGGAGTCCGGTGCGGGAACGGAGGTGTGAGTTTCGGACACGCGGCGGACTGTATCCGATCACCGGGCGGGCGTCTCCGGGAGGCGGCTCAGCGGTGGCCGGTGAGCGACCGGCGGGAGACCGGGAAGTCGAAGTAGGTGTCGGGGTACGCCTCCGGCTTGAAGGTGTAGTGCCACCACTCCTCGGCGAGGTTCACGAAGCCCAGGTTCTCCAGGGTGTTCTTCAGCAGCAGCCGGTTGGCGCGCTGCTCGCCCTGTATACGGGGGTCGAGGGTGTGGCTGAGGGTGTCGAAGCAGTCGTAGCCGGTGCCCATGTCGACGGAGTTGTCCGGGAAGCGCTGGTCCTTGGGCGCGTAGCAGGGGGTGAGCGGTTCGCCGGGGCGGTAGGGGCGGGTCGGCTTGGCCGGGAGCTTCACCAGGGTGAGGTCGACGGTGGAGCCGCGGCTGTGGCCGGACTTCTCGGCGATGTAGCCGTCGGCGAACAGCCGGGTCTTGTCGACCCGCGGGTAGAACTCGTCCTTCATGGACTGGTCCGACAGGTCCTTGGCCCAGCGTACGAAGTGGTCCACCGCGCGCTGCGGGCGGTAGCAGTCGTAGACCTTGAGCGAGTAGCCCCGCCGGAGCAGCTGCTTCTGCGCCTTGTGGAGGGCCTGGGCGGCGGGCCGGGTGAGGATGCACATGGGCTGCCGGTAGCCGTCGACGCGTTCGCCGACGAAGTTGTGGCGGGTGAAGTAGCGGATCTCCTGGATGATCGTGGCGTCGACGCTGCTCAGCGCGACGAAGTCCTTGGGGGCCTTCGGTTCGGTGTGCGCCCGGGCGGGGGCGGAGGCGGCAGTCGTGGCCAGCAGGGCGGCGAGGGTGGTGACCAGTCCGCGTACCGCAGTGGCGGAGCGGACCGCGGGAAGAAGTCGTCGTGTCATGTCCCCTGCATCTATCAGGGAGGAGGCCGGCCGGGGAAGGACCTGTCGCCGGCGGGCGGCTACTGGCACACTTCTGACGCATCGTCAGTTCTGGTCCGTCGTCAGCTCTGCATCTTCTTCTTTGTCAGTTCTCGTCGTCGGGAAAAACCGCGGGAGGGGCCATGGCACAGACGCGTCGGCCGGTGGTCGAGGGGTGGTTCGACGACGGAGACCGCGGAGGCGACGGAGGGGACGGAGGGGACGGAGGGGACGGCTTCCGGCTGCTGGGCACGCGCTGTTATACCTGCGGTTCCGTCTTCTTCCCGCCGGTGGACGGCCCCTGCCGGAACCCGGCCTGCGGGGCGGACGGCCTTGCGGAGGTCGCCCTGTCGCGGCGCGGGCGGATCTGGTCGTACACGGACTGCCGGTACCGGCCTCCGGCACCGTATGTGAGCGATCCGGACGTCCCGTGGGAGCCGCGCCCGCTGATCGCGGTGGAGCTGGAGGCCGAGCGGATGGTGGTGCTGGGCCAGGCGGCCCCCGGCGTCACCGTCGCCGATCTGGCGGTGGGGGCGGAGGTGGAAGTCGTCCCCGGTGTCCTGTACGAGGACGACGCGGACGACGCGGACGACGCGGACGACGCGGACGACGCGGACGACGCGGACGACGCGGACGACGCGGACGACGCGGACGACGCGGACGGCGAAGACGCCGCGACGGTCTGGACGACCTGGAACTGGCGGCCGACGGGGGTGACGGCGTGACCGGCGGCGAGGTGGCGGTGCTCGGAGCGGGGCTGCACCCCTGGGGCAAGCAGGGGCGGCCCTTCTGGGAATACGGGGTGGCGGCGGCCCGTGCCGCGCTGGCCGACGCCGGGCTGGGGTGGCGGGAGATCGGCTCGATCGTCGGCGCGGACACCGTGCGCGGCGGTTATCCGGGGTATGTCGCCGGGGCGACCTTCGCCAAGGCCCTGGGCTGGCAGGGAGCCAGGGTCACCAGTGTGTACGCGGCATGCGCGTCCGGCGCCCAGGCGATCGACACCGCGCGGGCGCAGATCCTGGCGGGGCTGGCCGACGTAGTGCTGGTGGTCGGCGCCGACGCGGCGCCGAAGGGGTTCTTCCGGCCGGCGGGCGGGGACCGGCCCGACGATCCGGACTGGCTGCGGTTCCGCATTCTCGGCGCCACCAACCCCGCCTACTTCGGGCTGTACGCGCGGCGGCGCATGGCCGTGCACGGCGACACGCCGGACGACTTCGGGCGGGTCAAGGTGAAGAACGCGGCGATGGGTGCGCTCAATCCGTATGCGCGCTACCGCAAGCGGGTCACCGCGCGGGAGGTCGCCGCCTCGCCGGTGGTCGCCGACCCGCTGCGGCTGCTCGACATCTGCGCGACCTCGGACGGCGGGGCGGCGCTGGTCCTGGCCGGCATGGAGTTCGCGCGGCGGCGCGGGGTCACGGACCCGGTACGGATCCGGGCGGTGTCCACGGTGACGCCGCGCTACCCCAGCACGGTGCTGGACCTGCCGGACATCGCCACCGACTCCGCGGCGGCGGTCGTGCCGGGCGCGGTCACCTTCCGGGAGTCGGTCGCGCGAGCCGCCTACGAGGAGGCGGGGCTCGGCCCGGAGGACCTGTCGCTGGCCGAGGTCTACGACCTGTCGACGGCCTTGGAGCTGCAGTGGTACGAGGATCTGGGGCTGTGCGGGCCGGGTGAGGCGGCCAAGCTGCTGCGGACCGGGGCGACGGCGGCCGGCGGGCGCATACCCGTGAACGTGAGCGGCGGTCTGGCCTCCTTCGGCGAGGCGGTCCCGGCTCAGGCGATCGCCCAGGTGTGCGAGCTGACCTGGCAGCTGAGGGGCACCGCCGGTGCCCGGCAGGTGGCCGGGGCGCGGGTCGGCATGAGCGCGAACCAGGGACTGTTCGGCCACGGGTCAGCGGTGATGCTCGTGCGCTGAGCGGGGCCGCCGTCAGGCACTGTCTGCGTACGCGCGCTGTCACTGTCCCCGCACGGGCGCCGCCACTGTTCCCGCACGGGCGCCGCCACTGTTCCCGCACGGGCGCCGCCACTGTCCGCGCACGGGCTCTGCCGGACTTGTCCTGCCGGTTTCGCGCGGTCGTCCGGCGCGGGCGGGACGTGCGGGCGGGACGCCCCGGCGATCGTTACCCGGTCGTTGGCATCGTTTCCCGGTGGCCGGGAAGGCACCCTGCAATCGATCCGGTCGGCCTCCTTGACGCCCTCCGGGCGCCGGGGAACACTTCCGGTGTCAGTCGACATCGCCGTACATCTCGGCGGTTTTCCGGCATGCCGCTGCTGGGGCCCTCGTGCGTCAAGGCCCACTCCCCACGGGCGATTCGGCTGCGACGGCACGCTCGTCATGGTCGCCGGGCGGGGCGCGGGTTCTCCCTGCCTTCGGCCGACGTAGCCATGGGAAACGCACCCTGCACGTGAGGTCCGGGGGCCGCTGGTCCCGGGCCAGGGCCTAGGAGTCGCCATGAGCAATGCAGATGTATTCGTCGGCGAGATCATCGGTACAGCGATCCTGATCCTCTTCGGCGCCGGTGTCGTCGCGGCGGTCGTCCTGAACTATTCGAAGGCGAAGGACGCCGGCTGGGTGGTCATCGCGTTCGGCTGGGGCTTCGGCGTGATGGCCGGGGCGTACACCGCGGCGCCGCTGTCCGGCGGACACCTCAACCCCGCCGTCACCCTGGGCATCGCGATCGACACCGGGGACTGGGACCAGTTCCACATCTATGTCGCCGGTCAGATGGTGGGCGCCATGCTCGGCGCCTTCCTGTGCTGGCTGGTCTACTACGCGCAGTTCCGGGCCAACGCGGAGGAGGACATAGCCCAGCCGACGCTGGGGATCTTCTCCACGTCCCCGACCATCCGCCAGCCCGTCGCCAACCTGGTCACCGAGATCATCGCGACCATCGCCCTGGTGCTGCCGATCCTGGCGTTCGGGCTCACCAAGGGGCTCGGCGAGTCGGGCACCGCGATCCTGATCGTCTCGTTCCTGGTGGTCGGCATCGGTCTGTCCCTCGGCGGTCCCACCGGATACGCCATCAACCCCGCCCGTGACCTGGGCCCGCGCATCGTGCACTCGCTGCTGCCGATCCCCAACAAGGGCACCTCGGACTGGGGGTACGCCTGGGTGCCGGTGGTCGGGCCGATGATCGGCGCGGGGCTGTCCGGGCTCCTCTTCAACGCCGCCTTCTGAGCCACGCCCCGCGGATCTGAGCGCCGGCGTGCCCGCCGCCCCTCAGCCGATGGCGGTGCTCGCACACGACCGTCCGATACGGAACGGTACGGAACGGACCGCAGACTTCAGCACCAACCGACGAAGGGGACGTCATGACGGACAAGTTCGTCGCCGCGATCGATCAGGGCACCACCTCGAGCCGCTGCATCATCTTCAACCAGGACGGCGCGATCGTGGCCGTCGACCAGCGCGAGCACCGCCAGATCTTCCCCAAGCCGGGGTGGGTGGAGCACGACGCCACCGAGATCTGGTCCAAGGTCCAGGCCGTGGTCGCCGGTGCGCTCGCCAAGGCCGGGCTGCGTGCCGACCAGCTCAGCGCGCTCGGCATCACCAACCAGCGCGAGACCACCGTGCTGTGGGACCGCGCCACCGGCAAACCCGTGCACAACGCGATCGTCTGGCAGGACACCCGCACGGCCGCCCTGTGCAACCAGCTCGGCGGCTCGGACGGGCAGGACCGCTTCCGTGAGCAGACCGGTCTGCCGCTGGCCAGCTACTTCTCCGGGCCGAAGGCGGCCTGGCTGCTGGACAACGTGCCCGGGCTCAGGGCCCGCGCGGAGAACGGCGAGATCGCGTTCGGCACCATCGACTCGTGGCTCATCTGGAATCTGACCGGCGGCACCGACGGCGGACGCCATGTCACCGATGTGACCAACGCCGGCCGGACCATGCTGATGAATCTGGAGACGCTCCAGTGGGAGCCGTCCATCCTCTCGGCGATGAACGTGCCCGAGGCGATGCTGCCGGAGATCCGGTCGTCCGCCGAGGTGTACGGCACCGCCGTGGGCCAGCTGGGCGGCGTGCCGGTGGCGTCCGCGCTGGGCGACCAGCAGGCGGCGGTGTTCGGGCAGGCCTGCTACGACGTGGGCACGGCGAAGAACACCTACGGCACGGGCAGCTTCCTGCTGCTCAACACCGGCAGCCGGCCGGTGCCGTCCAAGAGCGGCCTGCTGACCACGATGGGCTACAAGATCGGCGACGAGGCTCCCGTCTACTGCCTGGAGGGCTCGATCGCCATCACGGGCGCGCTGGTGCAGTGGTTCCGCGACCAGCTCGGCATCATCCGCACCGCGGACGAGATCGAGCCACTGGCGGCCAGCGTGGAGGACAACGGCGGGGCGTACATCGTGCCCGCCTTCTCCGGGCTGTTCGCCCCCTACTGGCGCTCCGACGCGCGCGGGGTGATCACCGGCCTCACCCGGTACGTGACCAAGGCGCATCTGGCACGTGCGGTGCTGGAGGCGACCAGCTGGCAGACGCGTGAGGTCGTGGACGCCATGTACCAGGACTCCGGGGTGCAGATCACCACCCTGAAGGTCGACGGCGGCATGACGAAGAACAATCTGCTCATGCAGCATCAGGCGGACGTGCTCGGGGTGCCGGTGATCCGGCCGAAGGTGTCGGAGACGACGTGCCTGGGCGCCGCCTACGCCGCCGGGCTGGCCACGGGCGTCTGGAACGACCTGGACGAGCTGAAGTCGCACTGGCGGAAGGACGCCGAGTGGACGCCGGCCATGGAGGCGTCGGTGCGGGACCGGGAGTTCCACAACTGGCGCAAGGCGGTGGAGCGCAGCTTCGGCTGGGTCGAGGACAACGACGACTGACCCGGGCCCGGAAGCACGGCCGCGGAAGCACGGCCGCGGAAGCACGTCGCAGCGGACCGCGGCTCGCACTCCGGTCGGCGGGAGTGCGGGCCGCCCGCGGGCGCGGAGGCCCGCGGCGCGGTGCCGTTCAGGTGGCGGTGCCGTTCAGGTGGTGACCGCCTCGCGGCGCTGTGCCCCCTGCCGCATGGCGTGCTCGACGACGCCGATGAGGACCTCCTTGACCGACTCGCGGTCCCGCGCGTCGCACAGCAGCAGGGGCACATGGTCGTCGAGGTCGAGGGCCTGCCGGACATCCTCCACGGGGTAACGCGGGGCTCCGTCGAAGCGGTTGACGCCGACCAGGAAGGGTATGGCCCGCCGTTCGAAGTAGTCGACGGCGGCGAAGCAGTCCTGAAGGCGCCGGGTGTCGGCGAGCACGACGGCGCCCAGGGCGCCCTCGGACAGCTCGTCCCACATGAACCAGAAGCGCTCCTGGCCGGGCGTGCCGAAGAGATACAGCACCAGGTCCTCGCGCAGGGTGATGCGTCCGAAGTCCATGGCGACGGTGGTGGTGTGCTTGGCCTCCACACCGCTGAGGTCGTCGACCGGGCGCCCCGCCTCGGTGAGCAGTTCCTCGGTGCGCAGCGGCCTGATCTCACTGACCGCTCCGACCAGCGTGGTCTTGCCCACGCCGAAGCCGCCGGCCACCAGGATCTTGAGCGTGACGGGCTCGACCGGGGGCTTGCCGCGCTCAGAACGCCCGAAGATCATCGATCTCTTCTCCTGCGTGATGGGGGTCGGGCGGCGGGCCGTATCCCCCGCCGCCGGGGGTTTCGATGACGAGTACGTCGCCGGGGCGGACGTCGGCCGAGTCGCTTCCGGCGAGTTCGGTGACGGTGCCGTCCGCCCGGTGGATCCGGTTGGCGCCGAGCGCGCCGGGTTCGCCGCCGGCCATGCCGTAGGGCGGGACCCTGCGGTGCTGGGACAGGGTGGAGACGGTCATGGGCTCCAGGAACCGGATGCGGCGCACCGCCCCGTCGCCGCCGCGCCAGCGTCCGGCGCCGCCACTGCCCCGGCGCACCGAGAACTCCTCGAGCCGGACGGGCAGCCGCCACTCCAGGACCTCGGGGTCGGTGAGCCGGGAGTTGGTCATGTGGGTCTGCACGACGGGGGCGCCGTGGAAGCCGTCGCCCGCGCCGGAGCCGGAGGCGACGGTCTCGTAGTACTGGTGGCGGGCGTTGCCGAAGGTGACGTTGTTCATGGTGCCGGAACCCTCGGCCTGGACGCCGAGCGCCGCGTAGAGGGCGCCGGTGATGGCCTGGGAGGTCTCCACGTTGCCCGCGACGACCGCGGCAGGCGGGCGGGGCGCCAGCATGGACCCGGGCGGCACGATGATCCGCAGGGGGCGCAGGCAGCCGTCGTTGAGCGGGATGTCGTCGGCGACCAGGGTGCGGAAGACGTACAGCACGGCCGCGTTGACGACGGAGAACGGCGCGTTGAAGTTGGTGGCCAGCTGCGGGGAGGTGCCGGTGAAGTCGATGGTGGCGCTGCGGTTCTCCCGGTCCACGCGGACGCGGACGCGGATGACGGCGCCGGAGTCGGTCTCGTAGGCGTACTCGCCGTCGTCGAGGGCGTCGATGACGCGCCGGACGGCCTCCTCGGCGTTGTCCTGGACGTGCTTCATATAGGCCTGGACGACGTCGAGGCCGAAGTGCTCGATCATGCGGCCGACCTCGTCGACGCCCTTCTGGTTGGCGGCGATCTGGGCGCGCAGGTCGGCGAGGTTGGTGGCCGGGTTGCGTGAGGGGTAGGGCGCCTCGGTGAGGAGTCGGAGGGTCTCCTCCTCGCGGAAGCGGCCGTTCTCGGCGAGCAGCCAGTTGTCGAAGAGGATGCCCTCCTCCTCGATGGTGCGGCTGTTCGCGGGCATGGAGCCGGGGGCGATGCCGCCGATCTCGGCGTGGTGGCCGCGGGAGGCGACGTAGAAGAGGACCTTCCGGTCACTCTCCGTGCCGCCATCGGGGGCGGCGCCGAAGACCGGGGTGATCACGGTGACGTCGGGCAGGTGGGTGCCGCCGTGGTACGGGTCGTTGACGGCGTAGGTGTCGCCGGGGCGCATGGACGAGCCGCGGCGGCGGATGACCTCCTTGACGCTGGTGCCCATCGAGCCCAGGTGGACGGGGATGTGCGGGGCGTTGGCCACCAGGTTTCCGTCGGGGTCGAAGAGCGCGCAGGAGAAGTCCAGGCGCTCCTTGATGTTGACGGACTGGGCGGTGGACTCCAGGCGGGCGCCCATCTGTTCGGCGATGGACATGAAGAGGTTGTTGAAGATCTCGAGGAGGACCGGATCGACCTCCGTGTCGAGTTCGGAACTCTGCGTGACCGCCACGCGTTCCATGACCAGATGCCCGTCCCGGGTGGTCGCGGCCCGCCAGCCGTCGTCGACGACGGTCGTGGATCCGTCCTCGGCGATGATCGCCGGCCCGGTGACGGTCTGGCCGGGAGGGAGGTCCTGGCGGCGGTGGAGGGGTACGTCGCGCCAGGCTCCGCCGGTGTGCAGGCGGACGGTGACGGGTTCGGCGGGACGGCCCGTGTAGGTGGACAGGGCGGAGAGATCGGGGGGATCGGTGACACCGGTGGCTTCGACGGAGAGGGCCTCGACGACGACCGGGCGGTCGAGGGTGAAGGAGTACGTGGCGCGATGACGTTCCTCGAAGGCCCGTCGCATCGTGTCCGGGTCGGTGAGTTCGACGGTGAGGGTGGTGTCGGTGCCGTCGTATCGGAGCTGGGCGCGGCGGGTGACCTCGATGCGGTCGGCGGGGATGTCCTCGGCGAGGAGTTCGTCGCGGGCGGCGGCCTCGAGGGCGTCGGCGGTCTTGTGCACGCCGGGCATGGCGTCGGCTTCCAGGGGCGCCTCGACGGACTGCTCCCGCATGGCGGTGGTGTCGGCGAGGCCGATGCCGAGGGCGGAGAGCACGCCGGCCATGGGCGGCACCAGGACGGTGCGGATGCCGAGGGAGTCGGCGACCATGCAGGCGTGCTGCCCTCCGGCGCCGCCGAAGGTGGTGAGCGCGTAGCGGGTGATGTCGTGGCCCTTCTGGACCGAGATCCGCTTCACCGCGGCCGCGATGTTGGCGACGGCGATCTGCAGATAGCCCTCGGCGACCTGCTCGGGGGTGCGGTCGTCGCCGGTCTGCTCGCGGATCTCGCGGGCGAGGGCGGTGAAGCGTTCGCGGACCAGGCCGGTGTCCAGGGGCTGGTCGCCGTCGGGTCCGAACACCTTCGGGAAGTGGTCGGCCTGGATGCGGCCGAGCATGACGTTGGCGTCGGTGAGGGCGAGCGGGCCGCCGTTGCGGTAGCAGGCGGGGCCGGGGTCCGCGCCGGCCGAGTCGGGCCCGACCCGGTAGCGGGATCCATCGAAGTGGAGGACGGAGCCGCCGCCGGCGGCGACGGTGTGGATGTCGAGCATCGGGGCGCGCAGCCTGACGCCCGCGATCCGGGTGTTGAAGACGCGTTCGTACTCGCCGGCGAAGTGGGACACGTCGGTGGAGGTGCCGCCCATGTCGAAGCCGATGACGCGGTCGAAGCCGGCCAGCTGCGAGAGGCGGGCCATGCCGACGATCCCGCCGGCCGGGCCGGAGAGGATGGCGTCCTTGCCGCGGAACTGCCCGGCCTCCGCGAGTCCGCCGTTGGACTGCATGAACATCAGCCGCACGCCCCGGAGCTCGTCGGCGACGCGCCGGACGTAGCGGCGCAGCACCGGCGAGAGGTAGGCGTCGACGACGGCGGTGTCGCCGCGCGGGACGAGTTTCATCAGCGGGCTGACCTCGCTGGACAGCGAGATCTGCGGGAAGCCGATGCGGGCGGCGAGTTCGCCGATGGCCTGCTCGTGGGCGGGGTGGAGGTGGCTGTGCAGGCAGACCACGGCGATGGCGCGGATGCCGTCGTCGTACGCCTGCCGCAGCGGCCCGGCGAGGGCGGCCAGGTCCGGGGCGCGCAGCACGGTGCCGTCGGGGGCGATGCGTTCGTCGACCTCGACGACCCGCTCGTAGAGCTGCTCGGGCAGCTCGATGCGGCGGGCGAAGATGGCCGGGCGGTTCTGGTAGCCGATGCGCAGCGCGTCGCGGAAGCCGCGGGTGATGACCAGCAGGGTGCGTTCGCCCTTGCGCTCCAGCAGCGCGTTGGTGGCGACGGTGGTGCCCATGCGGACTACATCAACAATGCTGTCGATGCTGTCGATGTGATCGATGCTGCCGGTTTCGTCGGTCCCGTCCGGGCCGCCGGAGTCGCCGAGCAGGGCGCGGACGCCGGCGACGGCGGCGTCGGCGTACCGGCTCGGGTTGTCCGACAGCAGTTTGTGGGTGAGCAGCCGTCCGTCGGGGCGCCGCGCGACGATGTCGGTGAAGGTGCCGCCCCGGTCGACCCAGAACTGCCAGCCTGCCACGTCACTACCCCGCTTCCGCGCCGGTCACAGCGCCCGGAGGCCGTTGATCACGTCGCGCAGAATACTCTCGTCCGGCAGCTCGGCCGGGGGTACCGGCCGGTTCACATGGACGAATTCGGTGTCCACCAGGTCCCCGACGAGGACCCGCACCACGCCGACCGGCAGATCGAGCTCGGCGGAGAGTTCGGCGACCGTCTGCGGGGTGCGGCGGCACAGCTCGACGATCTCCACGTGCTCGGGGGCGAGCGTGGGGTCCGTCTCCGGGTCGTCCGCGTCCGGTTCGGTGACGACCACCGCGATCAGATCGAGGCGGTGCTGGGCCGCACTGGTGGTGCGGCCGCGCGTCATGGCGTACGGACGGACGACCGGTCCGGCCTCGTCGTCGAACCAGTGGCTTCTTCCCTGACCGTCAGCGCTCATGTCATCTCACTACCCGCCGGCGGGCAGATCGGTGCGCGGAGCGGCACCCAGATGTGCGCCGACCCGCTTCACGAGCAGGGTCATCTCGTAGGCGACCTGGCCGACGTCCGAGTCGGCGTCCGCGAGGACGGCGAGGCAGCTGCCGTCGCCGGCGGCGGTGACGAACAGGAACGCCTCGTCGAGCTCGACGACGGTCTGGCGTACGTTGCCGGCCTCGAAGTGGCGGCCCACGCCCTTGGCGAGGCTGTGGAAGCCGGAGGCGACGGCCGCCAGATGCTCGCTGTCCTCCCGGGTCAGGTCCTTGGAGACTCCCGTGGGCAGACCGTCGCTGGAGAGCACGATGGCCTTGCGGATGCTGGCGACGCGGTCCACCAGGTCGTCGAGGAGCCAGTTCAGCTCCCCCTTGTCGTCCGCGGTGTGGCCGGTGGCCTTCGGTGCGGTCATCGACCGTCCCCCTTAGTCGTTCGTCGTGGTGCCGTGAGTCGTTCGTCGTGGTGCCGTGCCGCTGCCTGAGTCGTCGGCGACGGCGTTCTCTGCGCGGCCGCGCTGCCAGCCGCGCTGCAGCGCGGCCATACGGCTGCGCACTTCCTCCGCATCCCGTTCGACGGGCTGCGGAGGGTCGTCGTTGCGTGGGGCGCTGTGTTTGAGCTGTGGGGCGAGGCTGGCCTGCCGCACGCGCCGGGGCAGTGCCGCGAGCCGTTCGGTTACGGCCTCCGGGGCGTCCGGCCGCCCGGTGTCCGCGCCGGGCCGGTTGCGGCCGGGGTCCGTCGCGGCGCCGCCCGTCCCCGGGGCGCCCGGTGCGGTGATGGCGTCCGGTGCCGTGGTGGGGGCGTTGCGTGTCGTGGGGACGGTGTCCGGGTCGTCCGGCTCGTCCGTGTGGCGGCGGTTGCGCCGGGGCAGGCCGGGAAGGGGTGCGGGCCCGTCGGAGTCGCGTCGGGACGCGGTGGGGGCGGGCGGTTCGACCGCGCGTGGTCCTGCTCCGGGGGCTCCCCGGCGGCGCGAGGGCAGCGGCGGCGGTACGTCTCCGTCCGCCTCTCCCTCGCCGGACACGGGGCGGTCGGTGCCGGACGGGGCCGGGGAGACGGGCTCCGGGCCGCCCGGGCGTCCGGTGCCCCAGCCTTGCCCGCGCCTGTCGCTCCGTCGCCGGGCGGCGAGCGGCGGCGCGGGTTCCAGATCGGTGTGTGCGGAGGATCCGGTGGTCTCCTCCTCATCGCGCCCGCGCCGGGTCCGCTCGTCACGGACCGGCCGCCCGTGGGAGCTGACCAGCTTCGGTGTGCCGCGCCGGGGCAGCGGCACCGGGGCGGGCACCTCGTCGTCAGCGGTGTCGTCCCCTGCCTCACGCGGGCCGGACACCGGGGGCTGCGCGCGGCGGCCGGGAAGCTCGTCCCCGGGGCGCGACCGGTGCGGGTGGAACAGGCCGCCGCCGGCGCTGTCGTCGTCGCCCAGCACGCCGTCGAGGTCGTCGAGCGCGTCCAGGTCGACGGGGGCCTCCAGTTCGACCGGGCCGTTCAGGAGGGAGGCGGGCAGCCCCGGCAGCTGGACGGGCACCTGGGAGAGCGCGGCGCGGCGGCTCTCCTCCGGCTTCTTGTCCTTGGTGAGCCGGGGCCGGTCGAGACGGAAGCCGACGCCGTTGGTGTCCGGGGCGTCGTCCGTCAGCAGCGCGTCCGGGATGAAGACGACCGCGGTGGTCCCGCCGTAGGGGGACGGCTGCAGGGACACCCGGACGTTCTGCCGCTGGGCGAGCCGGCTGACCACGAACAGGCCGAGCCGGTCGGTGTCGGACAGTTCGAACTCCGGGGTCTCCGCGAGCCGCAGGTTGGCGTCCAGGAGTGCCTCGGCCGTCATGCCGAGGCCGCGGTCGTGGATCTCCAGGGTGAAGCCGTTGGCGACGCGCTCGCCGAGGACCTGGACGGCGGTGTGCGGCGGGGAGAACACGGTGGCGTTCTCCAGGAGTTCCGCCACCAGGTGGGTGAGGTCGGCGACCGCCGGCCCGGTGACGGCGACCCGCGGCAGCCGGCGCACCTCGATGCGTTCGTAGTCCTCGACCTCGGCGACGGCGGCACGGACGACGTCCATGAGCTGGACGGGCTTGCGCCACTGGCGGGAGGGTGCGGCACCGGAGAGGATCACCAGGCCCTCGGCGTGGCGGCGCATCCGCGTGGTCAGGTGGTCCAGGCGGAACAGGTCGGCGAGTTCCTGGGTGTCCTCGGTCCTGCGCTCCATCGCGTCGAGCAGGGTGAGCTGCTTGTGCAGCAGCACCTGGCTGCGGCGAGCGAGGTTGACGAAGACCTCGGAGACCCCGGCGCGCAGTTCGGCCTGTTTGACGGCGGCCTCCACCGCGGCGCGCTGCAGGGTGTTGAGGGCCTGGCCGACCTCGCCCAGCTCGTTCTTGTCGTACTCCAGGCGCGGGACCTCGGTCTCCACGTCGACCTGTTCTCCGGCGGACAGGCGGCGCATCACGCTGGGCAGCCGCACCCCGGACGCCTCGTGGGCCTCCATGCGCAGCTGGCGCAGGTCGCGGATGAGGCCTCGGCCGATGCGCACGGAGAGGAACAGGGACAGCAGCAGGGCGATCAGACCGAGCACACCGGCGACGACGGCCTGGGTGATGACGCCCATGGCGACCGGGCGGACGCGGTCCTGATAGCGGTCGGAGGCCTGGTCGTTGAGCGTGCCGAGCTCGGAGAGGACCTTGCCGGCGGCGGTGTCCCAGCCCTTGGCCGTGACCCCGCGCGGCACGCCGGCGCCGGAGGAGACCACGGCCTCCTCTCCCACGCGCAGCGGAGCGGAGGCGGCGTTCTTCCAGAAGGACTCGTAGCGTTCGCGTTCCGAGGCGGGCAGTTCGGGCACGGCGACGTCGTACAGCATGGTCCGCTGCGCCATGAGATCGGAGACGTCGCGGACCTCGGCGGCGGACAGCCTGCCGACAATCAGCGCGGAGCCGAGCAGGGCGTCCTCACGGGAGAGGAGTTCGCGGGCTCGGGCGAGATTGACCAGCGCACGGTACTCCTTGTCCAGGGCCACCTCGTCGACCACATGCAGATGGGCGAGCAGGGCGTAGCAGGGGTCGACCAGCTTGTTGTAGAGGTCAAGAGCCTGCGAGCGGTTGACGGTGCCGTCCTCGACACTGCGCCGCAGGGAATCGATGCCGCCGAACGAGTCGAGAACCGCGCCCAGTTCGGCGGTGTCCCCGCCGAGCGCCTCGCGCACGTCCGGATCCGAGGCGTTGGCCCGGACCTTGCCGACGGCCTTGTCGGTGGCGACCCGGCTGCGGCGCAGCGCGGCGAGCCCGTCGGAGGCGCGGGGGTCGGCGAGGTAGACCAGCGTCTGGCGGCGCTCCTGCTGCAGGACGCGGACGGTGTCCTCGACGGGGTAGCCGACCTTCTCCATCGCCGAGGACACGTCGAACAGGTGGCTCGCCTCGCGGCCGGTGAGCACTGTGGTGAAGGCCCAGATGGTCGTCAGCGACACCAGCGGCACGAGCAGCAACGCCACGATCTTCCGGCGGATGGACTTCCCGCGAAAGCGCATGGCCTCCCCCAGCTCGGCCCCCGGCCGGCCGGGGGTACACGTGTGCGTCAACAAACGGCGCGAGCCTACTACCGAGCCGCAGTCAATTCGAAGGGCCGTCCGGAGCGCGAACTGGCGCGGGGGAGGCGAGACATACGGAGTTGTCCGGGCATTGCGGGAGATTGTCTCCCGGCGTCCTGCGTGGCAGGTCACGCAGTGGCTTGGCGGTGCGGTGGCGGTTGGCCGAAAAATTCCGCGGCTGGGAATCTTCACGTCGCACCGTTCGTCCTTCTCTGTGAGACATGGGGGCGGAATCGGTCACAGGAGCCGAATCACGCACCGGGACGGCGTAAAACAGCGCAAGCCGGGCAGCCAGAGGGGAGTCGGGTCTTCGGGACCCGGGTGAAGGTCTGCCGGCGGTGGGGAGTGACACGGTGATGGGCACGGCTGAGCGGCGCACGGCGCCCGAGGACGCCGCGGCGACGCGGGTGACGACGCGATCGCGCACCGAGGAGCCGAGCCGGGGCGCTGCCCCGGCGGAGCGGGTCAAGGTCGCTGGTGACGCCGTCCGGCGGGACGACGGGATGCCGGGCGGCGAGACCGGACAGCCGGACGGGAGCGTGCTCACGGGCGCCCACGAGCAGGCCTACCACCGGCCACTGTGGGTCGAGGAGCCCGCGCGTCGGCGCCGGCTGCCGGACCCGGTGCGGACGGCGGCGGTGCGGGCGGTCCTCATCATCGCGGTGACACTGATTCAGGCCATGGTGGCGTTCCTGTGCACCCTGGCCGGGTCGTGGCTGGCGTTCCCGATGGTGCTCAGCAGTGTGGTGAGCACCATCGTGGCCACCTGGGCGGTCCTGGACGTCTGGGTGACGCGCCAGGTGTGGAGCCAGCGGCACGGCGTGGTGTCCGAGCCCAGCAGCACGGCGCGTGCGCTGCGGCGCGAGCGGCGCCGGGCGCGTCGTCAGGAGCGCGCCGCCGAGCGGGCGCGGGGCCGAATACGCCGGGGCGGCGGAGCGGGCCAGCTCTCCCACTCGTGACGGCTGCGGCCCGGCATTCCTCGCTTCTTCCGGCTTCCCGCCACCCCGGTACTGTTGCTTACTGTTGCTTACTGTCGCTTCGTATGGCGCACAGTGATGCGTGATGTGCAACAGAACCGGCGGGGCGAGGTCGCGTCACGCGGTTCCCGGAGACGAGGCCAGGACCGGGCCGGCAGGTGGGTGAGGGGCGAGCCATGCAGGCCAAGGGCGCGGCGAGCGCCGTGCAGTCGGTGGACCGTGCGGTCAGCGTGCTGGAGATCCTGGCCCGGCGCGGCGAGGC
Source organism: Streptomyces thermospinosisporus (assembly GCF_039526425.1). Classification (NCBI taxonomy): domain Bacteria; kingdom Bacillati; phylum Actinomycetota; class Actinomycetes; order Kitasatosporales; family Streptomycetaceae; genus Streptomyces; species Streptomyces thermospinosisporus. The sequence continues at coordinate 107,256 of NZ_BAAAIZ010000011.1, read as the reverse complement.
CGGCGTCACCGAGATCGCGGACGAACTGGGCGTGCACAAGTCCACGGCCTTCCGGCTGCTGGGCGTCCTGGAGAAACGGGGCCTGGTGGCCCAGGCCAAGGACCGGGGCAAGTACTACCTGGGTGCGGGCGTGCTGCGCCTCGCCGGAGCGGCGGCCCTGCGGCTGGACATCTCCCAGGAGGGCGTGCCGGTCTGCCGGGAGCTGGCCGACGAGCTGGGTGAGACGGTGAACCTCGCGGTGCTGGACGGCGACGCGGCCGTCAACATCATGCAGGCCCGTGGCACGGCGGCGGTCACCGCGCAGAACTGGCTGGGCCGCCGGACTCCCCTGCATGCCACGGCCAGCGGCAAGGTGCTGCTGGCCCATCTGCCGCCCGCCCTGCGGGAGGAGCAGCTCGCCAGCCCGCTCGAGCGGTTCACGGAGCGCACGATCACCCGGGCGGAGGTGCTGCGGGGTGAGCTGGAGGAGGCCCTGCGGCGCGGCTACGGCTCGACGCTGGAGGAGCTGGAGCTGGGGCTTGCGGCCGTGGCGGCTCCGGTCCGCTCGCACGACGGGGAGGTCATCGCGGCGATCAGCGTCTCGGGGCCGGTGTACCGGCTGAGCGAGTCACGACTGCCCGAGCTGGGCGGGCGGACGGTGGAGGCGGCGGCCGAGCTGTCCCGCCGCATGGGGTACGGCTTCTGACAGACCTGACGACCAGCCAGAAGCCGTACGGTGTCCAGCCCTGCGGTCCTGCCGTGCCGGGCGCCTGAGTGTCTATCCCTGCGGTCCTGCCGGTGCCGGGCGCCGGAACATCCGGGTGGCCGTGATCTCGCTGTGCACGGCCTCCCCCGCCTGCGGCGGCTGGGGCAGCCCCGGCCGCAGATGCTCCTCCACGCTGATGTACTTCAGCCCGGCCCTCAGGTCGGCGTCGTTGCGCAGCCGGATGACCAGCGGGAACTCCGCGAGCGCCGTGGTGTCGAACAGGCCCGTCGTGTACAGCAGCTGCACACCGAGCGCGTCCGCGACGGCCCGCTGGAGCTCCAGCAGATAGGTCGCGTTGGCCCGTCCGATGGGGTTGTCGAGGAACAGCGTTCCGGCGTGCCGGTGCCGGTCGCGCCCGCGGTCGTTGGAGCGCAGCGCGGCCATGGTGCAGTACAGGGCGATCGCCGCGGTGAGGAGCTGACCGCCGGAGAACACGTCGCCCATCTGGCCGACGGGGACGCGTTCGGCCCGCAGGACCGCGTCGGGCTTGAGGATCTCGACGGCGACGCCCTTCGGCTGGAGGGCGGCGGCCACTCCGCGCAGCAGCAGGGACATGCCGTCGCGCCGCAGGTCGGAGTTCTTCTTCACGGCGGCGCGGGTCGCCTCGTCGATGACCTCGCCGAGGCGTTCGGTCAGGGTGGCCTGGTCGGGCTCCTCGAAGCGGATGCGCAGGAACTCCTGCCCCGACCACTCGCCCAGCCCCTCGGGCAGGCGGGACAGGCGCTGAGCGGAGCGCAGCGTCGCCAGGGCGGACTCGACGAGGCCCCGGAGCCGGTCCACGATCGAGTCGCGGTTGCGTTCCAGCTGCTCCAGCTCGTCGGTGAGCACCCGCAGCCGGGGCGCGAAGGCCTCCGCCCAGCGCCGGGCGTGCTCGGGCAGCGCGGAGGCGGGCAGCTCGCGGATCTGCTGCCGCGCGGGGGTGCGGACCTGTTCGAAGCGGGTGGAGTTGGCGTGCCGGACCAGCACGTCGCAGGCCTCCCGGACCGCGGACTCGGCGGCCGACAGGTCGGCGGCGCAGCCGCGCAGCGAGCGGCGGGCCTCGGCGGCGGCCTGCCGGGCGTCCTCCAGGCTGCCCGGGTACGGCTCGGGCTCGTCCTGCTCCTCCTCGGCGGCGTTGTCGCGCAGCAGGTCGCGGAGCAGGGCGGCGATCTCGTCGAAGGCACCGGCCGCGTCCTCGGCGGCCCGGTGGGCCTCGAGGAGTTCGGCGTGCGTCTCGCGGGCCTGCTGCAGGGCCTCGGTGCGGGAGGCGAGTTCGGCGGTGGCGGTGCGCAGCAGGGCCTGGGCGTGCTCGGCGTCGCGCGGAACCAGCTCGTCCGGCAGCTCGGTGTGGGCCTCCCCCTCCTCGGGGGCGAGCCGCTCGGCCTCGCCGCGCAGCCGTCCGAGCTGCTCGCTGGCGCTGGAGGCGCGGGACTCCAGGAGCTGCACCAGTTCCTCGGCGCGGGCGGCGGCGGCCTGCCGGCTGGGGCCGTCGGCGCCATCGGGCGATTCGAGGAGCTGCTCGGCGCGGGTGCGGACCTTGTTGCTGAGCCGGTCCAGCTCCGCGCGGGCCGCGCTCTCGTCGCTCTCCGCGCGGGCCTGCTCGGCGCGCAGGTCGGCGCCGACGCCGACCTTCTCGTAGACCTGGGAGGCCGCCCGGTAGGCCTCCCGCAGCGCGGGAAGTGACGCCTGGGGGGCCTGCGCGTCGTCGGCGCCGTCCTCGGGCACGTCGTCGGGGGCGCCCGCGATCTCGGAGCGCTCGGCGCGCAGGGCCCGGGCGGTGCGGCGGGCGTCGTCGGCGGCCCGCTGGGCGGCGCGGCGGTCCTCGTCGGCGGCGCGGGCGCGTTCCAGGCACTCCTGGGCGCGGGCCTCGGCCTCGGCGGCCTCGTCGGCCAGTTCCCGCATCCGGGCCTGCCAGCCGGCGCGTTCGCGCAGCCGGAAGGCGAGCCCGGCGAGGGCGTCGGCGGCGCGCCGGGCCTTCTGTGCGGCCTCCTGCCGTTCGTCGCGGACGCGGGCCGCCTCGGCGGCGGCCTCCTCGGCCTCCGCGCGGAGGGTGCGTGCCTCGGCCAGCTCGGCCTCGGCCTCCTCGGCGAAGACGCGGGCGTCGTGCGCGGCGCGGGCCAGCTCGGTGAGCCGGCCGGCGGGGCAGCCGGTGCGCCAGGAGGCGAGCCGGGCGGCCAGTTCCCGGTCCTTGCCGAGCCGTGCGGCCAGCGCGCGGATCTCCTCGTCGCGTTCGGCGGCGCGGGCGCGCAGGGCCTGGCGTTCCTCGTCGGCGGCGTGCTCGTCGTGCATGGCCGGGTTCGGCGGGACGAGGAACACGTCGCCGCTGCCGGCGTCCGCCGCGGGGGCGGGTGCGAGCAGCGCGGCGGCCGTGCCCACGGCGACGGCGGAGCGGGGCAGCAGCGCTGCGTCGCTGAGCGCCTCGCGGGCGCGGGCGTGGGAGTCCGGGTCGGTGATGATCACGCCGTCGACCAGCTCGGGCCGGGCGGCCAGCACGCGGGCGTGGTCGGCGGGGTCGACGGCCTGGGCGAGGTAGCGCCAGCCGGGCAGTGCGGGGATGCCGTGCTCGCCGAGGAACTCGACCGTGGCGAGCACGTCCGGTCCGGGCGGCAGCAGACCTCCGTCGCCCAGGGCGCCCAGGATCCGGGCGTCGTCGGCGGCGGCGGTGCGCAGGTCGAACAGCTGCCGTTCGGCGGAGGAGACGGCATCGTCGAGGAGTTCGCGCAGCTCGTCGGCGAAGCGGTCGAGGTCCTCGGCGCTGAGCGGCCCGTTCCCCGGATCGGCCGCGGCGGAGTGGGCCGGTGCGGTGCCGTCGGCTCCGGGGGCCGCCGCCGGCCGGTTCCCGGCGCCGTCGGCCGTCTCGCGCGAGTCGGTGCGCTGTGCCGGTACTCCGGGGCGGGGCGCGCCGGGCAGGTTGAGCAGCTCCGCCAGGCGTTCCTCCTCGGCCAGCGCCTGGGCGGTGCGGTACTCGGCCTCATAGGCGCGGCGGGCCGCGGTGGCGGCGTCGGCGGCGTGGCCGGCCGTCAGCTCCGCCCGGGTCTCGGCGGCGGCCGCCTCGCGGGCCTGTTCGGCGGTCCGGCGGGCCGTCTCGCGGGCGGCGTCCCAGGCGGCGACGGTGGTCTTCTCGGCGTCGCTGGCGGCGAGTGCGGCGCGGGCCGGGTCGGCGTCGGGGGCGCTGTCGTCCAGCCAGCCCGCACGGACGGCTTCGGCGGTCTCCTGCTGCACCTCGGCGAGCCGCTGCCGCAGGTGCCCGATCTCGCTGCGGGCCCGCTGGGCCTCGGTGGCGGCGGCGGTGGAGTCGCGGTAGGCGGCGTCGCTGACCTCCTGGAGGGCGGCGGAGCGCTCCTCCTGCTCGTTGGCGAGGTTCTCCGCGTTCTGCGCGGCGGCGTGCAGTGCGCGCACCAGGTCGGTCGCGGCCCTGGCCCGGGCGGCCAGTGCGGGCGCCGCGTCCCGTTCGGCCTCCTGGATGGCGGCGCTGACTCTGGCCACGCGGTCGGCGGCGGCGCGGTGGCGCAGCACAGCCTCGGCGGCCTGCCAGGCCGCGTACAGGGTCCGCGCGTCGGCGAGTTCCCGCTTCTGCGCGGCGGCGGCCTTCTCGGCGGCGGCCAGGGCCAGGGAGGCGTGCCGGTAGGCGAGTTCGGCAGCGATCAGGGCGCTGCGTTCCCTGCCTGCCTCGGCGTGTGTCACCGCGTAGGCGGCGGCGGTGACGCGCTGGGCGAGATCGGCGGCGCGCAGGCGTTCCTGGGCGCCGCGTGCGGAGAGCCGGCGGGCGAGGGTGCGGGTGCGGCGCTCGGCGCCGGCGTGGATCTCCCGGGCGCGCTGCCGCGCGTCGGCGGCCTCGACGATCCGGCCGAGCAGGTCGACGGACCCGGCGGTGAAGTCCCGTTCGGCGATCAGCTCGGCGCGCCGGCCCAGCTTGTGGCCGAAGCCGCTGACCAGGTCGGCCAGTCCGTCGGTGTCGCGGGTGTCGGTGACCGCGCGCAGCAGCAGGTCGGTGAAGTCGGAGTCCTTCTTGACCGCGAAGAGTCCGGCCGCCTCGCCCTCGTCGGCGTTCATCTCCCGCTGGTAGCGGAAGAGTTCGGGGTCGAGGCCGAGGTCGCCGAGGTGCTCGGTCCAGCGTTCGTGGATCTCTTCCCAGTGCACCTCCAGATGCGGGTAGGTGCGGCCCGCCTCGACGAGGGCGTCCCGGAAGCCCTTCATGGTGCGCCGTCTGCCGCGGGCGCCGGACTGGCCCTCGGCGGGCGGCCGCACCGCGGTCGACTCGGCGACCGGCAGGTTGTCCAGACTGAGTCCGGGGCCGGGCCGGAAGGAGTACCAGGCCTCGGCGAACTTGCGCGGGTCGTTGGAGACCTGCCGCCCCCGCCATTCGCTGACCTTGCCGACGACGACGCACTCGCCGGTCTGCACGTGCTGCCACTCCAGGGCGACATGGCCGCAGTCGTCGGCGAGCAGGAACTTGCGCAGCACTCCGGAGCTGGCGCCGCCGAGGGTGTTGCGGTGGCCCGGCAGCATCACCGAGAAGATCAGCTTGAGCAGAACGGACTTGCCGCCGCCGTTCTCCAGGAAGAGCACACCGGCGGGCGCGGGCCGGCGCGGCGGGCCGGCGGGCTCCTCCTCGAAGAACTCCGCCTGCGTCGGCGCGGGGTCGGGCACGGGGTCGCCCACACCGCGCAGGTCAAGCACGGTGTCGGCGTAGCGCGCACCGGCGGGTCCGATGGAGTAGAGGCGGACCCGGGACAGCTCGTACATGGCGGACTCTCGTAAGGCTGGGTGAGACGGGGAGTGTTCGGCGGGTGGTGGGACGGGTCAGGACGAGTGGAACGGCAGGCCGGCGTCGGCGACCAGGTCCAGGTCGTCCCCGTCCTCGGGCGGGAGCAGGGTCGGTGTGCCGTCGGTGACCGGTACGACGCCCAGCTCCAGCAGTTCGGCCATGGCGGCGCTGCCGGCCATGTCCCGCACCTGGAGCTGGTAGCGGGCGGTGGTGCGGTAGGTGCCGCCGTTGTCGTCGCCGGTGCGCTGCAGGAAGCCGGAGTCGGTGAGGAAGCCGACGGCCTTGGCGACGATGCCGGTGGTGGAGCCGGCGAGCCGGCGGGCGTCCTTGGTGGCGCCGGTGGCGCTGCGTCTGGCCCAGACCCGCCAGGCGGCCTCGAGCCCGGGGGCGTCGCTGACCGGGTCGGTGTTCTCGCCCTGCTCGGCCGCGCGTTCCTCGAGCCGGCGGCAGGCCTGGCGGACGAAGGCGTCGACGCCGTTGACGGTGACCCGGCCGATGTAGCCGTCGTCGGCGAGGTCCTCGGGGCGCGGGAAGGCCATGGCGGCGACGGCGAGATGGGCCAGTCCGTGCAGGAACCGGTCGCCGCCGTCGGCGGAGGTCCGCCGCGCGTAGTCGCTCATGCGAACGGCGAACACCGAGTCCTCGGCGGCGGTGACGGCCATTCCGGCGCGCGGCGACACCTCCAGCACGATCAGTCCGAGCCCGGTGGCCACGGCGTCCGCGATCCGGGCGAAGGAGGGGTCCTCCCGGTAGCGGCGCAGCAGGTCCGCGTACTCCTGGTCGCGGGCGGGCTGAAGCTTGGGCTGGAGCCCGAAGGCGACGAGCCGCGCGGCGTCGGCGGCGTCGGCGGGCGTGACGGAACCGCTTCCCGACGATGCGGGAGCGTCTTCCTCGCTCCAGTCGGCCTGCTCGTTCACGACGGCAACTCCTCGAACTCTGCTACGGGCGGCGGGGCCGCTTTCTCGGCGGGCACGGTGGGTCCGGCGCCGGCGCTCCGGCGGCGGCCCGTGGCGGGCGCCTTCACGCGGCCTCCGGTCCGGTCGCGTCCAGCAGGGCGGTCCCCACGATGAGGTCCGCGCCGCCGAACTCCGGGTCGTCCAGCTCCGTGCCGTCGTCGACGGCGAACAGCAGCCTGCGCTCGCCCTGCCGGACGGCCGTGCCCACCGGGGGGCTGGCCGCGTGCACGGCCAGCAGCGCCACCAGGTAGGGCAGTTCGGGGTCCTGGCGGCGGGCCTGCGCCAGCAGTCCGGACAGCCGGCGCGGGGCGTCCGCCGGAAGGTCCAGCAGTTCGGTCGCCGCGGCCAGCTGCTCCTCGGTGAAGCGGCTGTCGTCGGGCGTGGCGATCAGGTCGGGCTCGGGCATCTCGGCGCCGAGGTGCTCCCGCTCCACGGGCGGGGTGAGCAGTATGTCGACGAGATCCGCGACCCGGACCGACACCGGTGTGCGCAGGCCGGTGCCGTGCGCGAAGAAGGCGTCGGTGACCCGGACGGCCTGCTCCACCGGCAGCGGCAGGCAGGGCGCGAGGAGCTGGCCGTACAGATCGGTGCCGGAGGCCGCGGCGGGCGCGGCGAAGGCCTGCCGGTCCTGCTCGGCGCGGAACAGCGGGCCCGCCTCCAGCAGCCGGGACTGCAGCTGCGTATGGCGCCGGATGCAGTCCTTGACGATGTCCACCAGCTCGGCGGCGCGGCGCTTGTGCTCGGGGTCCTCGGACTCGTCGCGGGCCTTGCGGATGTTGGTGAGGATCGCGTTCTCGTGGCGGTACCGGTCGGCCACGTGATCCAGCGCCTCGGCGATCATGTCGGGCACGGCGTTGAGCCAGTCCACGGCCCGTACGTTGCGCCGGGTCGCCTCCAGGGCGCGGCGCAGCGTCTCGGAGTACTGCACGGTGCGGTAGCGGGCCTGTTCGGCGGCGAGCTGGGCGTCGGCGAGCCGGCCGCGGCTGATCAGCACCTCCAGCTTGACCTCGGCGGCGATCTGGGCGCTGGTGACATCGGTGTCCAGCGCGCCGACGAGGACGTTGACGGCTTCGTCGGTGGTGCGCAGATAGACCGCGCCGCCGGGGCCGGGGACCTCCTCGATCAGCTTGAAGTCGTAGTCCCGCCGGACGTAGGTGCCGTCGGGTCCGAAGACGCCGTAGACGGCGCGGAAGCCGCGGTCGACGCTGCCGACGTTGATGAGGTTCTCCAGGACCCAGCGGGCCACCCGCTCGTGCTCGGCGGCGGGGCGCTGCGGGGCCTGGGCGGCAATGCGCGGGATCAGCCGGGCGACGATCTGGTCGTGGTCGGCGCCCGTGTCGAAGTCCATGTTCAGGGTGACCAGATCGATGGCCGCGAGGGCGATCTCCGCCATGCCGTACACCGAGTACTCACCGGCCAGATTGGCCTTGCGGGCGTCCAGGTCGTGCAGCGGCGCGGTGCAGGCGAGCGCGCGCAGCCGCCGCGCCAGTCCCTCGTCGGCGGCCGGGCCCGGTGCCGGGCGCGGCCCCGCGCTGAGCTGGGGCGGAACGCTGTCCGTCGTTGCAGGCGAAGTCACGGTGCACAGACTAGGTCCTCGGTCTGACAACATCCCAAACGACCCAGATGCACCCCGGCGCACGGACCGGCCCCGCCGTCCGCCGCTCCGGACCCGCCGTCCGCGCGCGGGTTCCATCCGCCCCTACGGTCCCTCGTCCGCGCCGCGCGTTCCGGCGACCGCCTCAAGGGCGCAGGTGCGTCTCCCGGTTCAGGCGTCCGGGTCCTGCTCCTCCACCCGCTGCCGATACACCTCCACGACGCGTTCCAGCGAGTCGTCGAGGTAACCCGCCAGCAGTTCCTCGGCCTTGGCCAGTTCCCCCGCCTGCAGGGCCTCGAGTATCGCGACATTTCGTGCGATGTACGGCTCGTGCAGCCGCTGCGGCTCGTCCACCAGGTGGAAGGCCAGCCGCAGTTCGGCGAAGACGCTGCGCATCAGTTCGTCGGTGCGCTCGCTGCCGGCCAGCGCGACCAGCTCCCGGTGGAAGTGGATATTGGCCGTACCCACCGCTTTCCAGTCACCTTCGCGCGCCGCCCGGCGGCCCTCCTCCACCGCCCCGGCGAGCGCGTCGAGCCCGTGGGGCGGCTCGCCCAGTCCGCGGACGACGGCGCACTCGACGAGCCGGCGCGTGCGGTAGATGTCCTCGACGTCCTCGACGGTCAGCACCCGCACGAAGACCCCGCGGTTCAGCTCGTGGACGAGCAGCCGCTCGTGCGTGAGCAGCCGGAACGCCTCGCGGAGTGTGTTGCGCGACACACCGAGCGCCCCGCCGATGCTGTCCTCCGACAGCCGGGTGCCGGGCGGGAAGAACCCCTCGGCGATCCGGCTTCTGAGGATGTCCGAGACGCGTTCGGCGGTGCTGGTGCGGCCCAGCAGGGCGCGGTCGTCGGCCAGGGGGCTCAGCTGCTCTGCCATGCCCGGAATTCAACCGCACACCGAAGAACAAGACAACGTGGGTATTGAAGGATCGTTGAACGATCCTCTACGGTGCTCGACACGGCACGGCTCACCTCCCCCCACGCCTCCCCGCACGCATCCTCCGTCTCCCCTGCGAGGTGCCCATGAGCACGACCCCTTCCCCCCGTCCCCTCACCGGCTCCCCATGCCCCGCCCCCGCCGAACACGCCGACGACAGCGGGGCGTTCGGCTGGCTCCGTGCGCTCGGGCCCCGCGGCCGGCGTGCCTTCGGCGGCGCGTTCGGCGGGTATGCCCTGGACTCCTACGACTACTTCACTCTGCCGCTGACGATGGTCGCGCTGTCGGCCTACTTCGGCCTGAACAGCGGTCAGACGGGCCTGCTCACCACCGTCACCCTGGTCGTCTCCGCGATCGGCGGCGCCCTCGCGGGCGTGCTGGCGGACCGGATCGGCCGGGTGAAGGCGCTGCTGCTGACGGTCACCACCTACGCGGTGTTCACCGTGGCCTGCGGCTTCGCACCCGACTACGAGACGCTGCTGGTGTTCCGGGCCCTGCAGGGTCTGGGCTTCGGAGGCGAATGGGCGGTCGGCGCGATCCTGGTCGCCGAGTACGCCACCGCCAAGCACCGCGGCCGTACCCTCGGCGCCATCCAGAGCTCCTGGGCCGTCGGCTGGGCGCTCGCCGTGGTCGTCTACACGATGGTCTTCTCCTTCGTCGACGAGGACCTCGCCTGGCGGGTGATGTTCTGGACCGGCGCGCTGCCGGCGGTGCTGGTGGTGTGGGTCCGGCGCAGTGTGCACGACGCGCCCGCGGCGGCGGCCGCGCGCGAACAGAGCCGGGAGAAGGGCTCGTTCCGGGTCATCTTCCGGCCGGACCGTCCCGGCTCCCCCGGCCTGCTGCGCACCACCCTCCTCGCGGTGCTGCTCTCCACGGGTGTGCAGGGCGGCTACTACACCCTCGCCACCTGGGTGCCGACCTACCTCAAGACCGAGCGCGGCCTGTCGGTCGTCGGCACCGGCGGCTATCTCACGTTCCTCATCTCGGGCGCCTTCACCGGCTATCTGACCGGCGGCTACCTCACCGACCGGCTGGGCCGCCGCCGCAACATCTGGCTGTTCGCGCTGCTCTCGGCCATCTGCATCCTGGCCTACGCCAACCTGCCGAGCGGCGCCGGATCCCTGGTCCTGATGCTCGGATTCCCGCTCGGCTTCTGCATGTCGGCCATCTTCAGCGGCTTCGGCTCCTACTTGAGCGAGCTGTACCCGACCGCGGTGCGCGGCACCGGCCAGGGCTTCACCTACAACACCGGACGGGCGGTGGGCGCCGTCTTCCCCACCACCGTCGGCTTCCTGGCGGACAGCTGGGGCGTGGGCGGGGCGCTGGTGTTCGGTGCCGTCGCCTACGGCCTGGCGGCGCTGGCGCTGCTCGGACTGCCGGAGACCCGCGGGAAGGAGCTGGCGTGAACCGCACCGAGGAACGCCCGGTGGCCCTCGTCGAGGAGGAGGCGCACGCCTGGCGCCCGGCCACCGCCCGCGCCCGCTTCCGTCAGGGGCTCACCGGCCCCACCGCCGGTGTCGCGGCCGGGCACACCCAGGCCAATCTCATCTCGGTGCCCGCGGACTGGGCCTACGACATGCTGCTGTTCTGCCAGCGCAACCCCAGGCCCTGCCCGGTGCTGGACGTCACCGACGCCGGATCGGTCACCACGGTGCTCGCCGACGGCGCGGATCTGCGCACCGACCTGCCGCGCTACCGGGTGTGGGAGCACGGCGAGCTGGTGGACGAGCCGACCGATGTGCGGGCACACTGGCGCGACGACCTGGTGTCGTTCCTGATCGGGTGCAGCTTCACCTTCGAGTGGGCGCTGGCCGCGGCCGGCGTCCCGCTGCGGCACCTGGAGCAGAACCGCAACGTGCCGATGTACGTGACGAGCTGGCAGTGCCGTCCGGCGGGGCGGCTGCGCGGGCCGATGGTGGTGTCCATGCGGCCGGTGCCGCCCCGGCACCTGTCGGCGGCGATCCGGGAGACCGGGGTGATGCCGGCGGTGCACGGCGGTCCGGTGCACTGCGGCGACCCCTCGGCGCTCGGCGTGGCCGACCTGGGCCGGCCCGATTTCGGCGACCCGGTGGAGCTCGAGCCCGACGACATCCCCGTGTTCTGGGCCTGCGGGGTGACCCCGCAGGCGGCAGTGATGGCCTCGGGTGTGCCGTTCGCCATCACCCACGCCCCGGGACGCATGTTCCTCACCGACGCCCGCGACGATCAGTACCGCGTGGCCTGAACCAGGAGACCCGAAGGATCCATGACCTCGATCGATCTCAACGCCGACCTCGGCGAAGGCTTCGGCCGCTGGCGGCTCACCGACGACGAACGGCTGCTGTCCGTCGTGACGAGCGCCAATGTGGCCTGCGGCTTCCACGCGGGTGACGCGGTCACCATGCGCCGGGTGTGCGAGCTGGCGGCGGAGCGCGGGGTCCGGATCGGCGCCCAGGTCTCCTACCGCGACCTCGCCGGTTTCGGGCGGCGCTCGATGGACGTGCCGCCCGCCGAGCTGGCGGCGGAGGTGGCTTACCAGATCGGGGCCCTTGAGGTGTTCGCCCGCGCGGCGGGCTCCAGGGTGGCCTACGTCAAGCCGCACGGGGCGCTGTACAACCGGGTGGTCCACGACGTGGAGCAGGCCGAGGCGGTGGTGGACGGGGTGTTCCTGGCCGGCCCGGAGCTGCCGGTGCTCGGCCTGCCCGGCTCGCGGCTGCTGGAGGTCGCCGGCAAGGCGGGACTCCCGGTGGTCGCGGAGGCGTTCGCGGACCGCGCCTACACCGACGAGGGCACGCTGGTGCCGCGCCACGAGGAGGGCGCCGTGATCACCGACCCGGAGGCGGTGGTGGCGCGCTCGGTGGAGCTGGCCCGCTCCGGCTCGGTCCGGGCGCTGTCGGGGCGGCGGGTCGAGGTGCGGGCCCGGTCGCTGTGCCTGCACGGCGACACGCCCGGCGCGGTCGGCCTGGCACGCCGGCTGCGGGAGCGGCTGGAGGCGTCGGGGGTGCGGGTGGAGGCCTTCGTATGAAGGTCCTGCCCGTCGGCGACGACGCCCTGCTGGTGGAGGTCTCCTCGGGCGAGGAGGCGCAGGCGCTCCACGCGGAACTGCTGCGCCGCCGCGCGGAGGGGGCGCTGCGGGTCGGCGAGATCGTCCCGGCCGCCCGTACCGTCCTGCTCGACGGCCTGCCCGACCCCCGGCGCACCGCCGCCGAGCTGACGGCCGCCGACATCCCGCCCGTCCCTCCGCGCGCACCGGAGACGGTCGAGATCCCGGTGCGCTACGACGGACCCGACCTGGCCGACGTGGCCGCGCACTGGGGCGTCCCCGTGGCCGAGGTCGCCCGTATCCACGCGGGCACCGAGTTCCAGGTGGCCTTCTGCGGATTCGCCCCCGGCTTCGGCTATCTGACGGGCCTTCCGTCCCGCTACCACGTGCCCCGCCGGTCGACTCCGCGCACCGCCGTCCCGGCCGGCGCGGTGGCGTTGGCGGGCCCGTACACGGGGGTGTACCCGCGCCCCTCCCCCGGCGGCTGGCAGCTCATCGGCACCACGGACGCGCCCCTGTGGGACCCCGCCCGCACACCGGCCGCCCTGCTGTCGCCCGGCACCCGCGTGCGCTTCGTGCCCGTGGGGGCGGCCTCGGACCGGAACGAGAGTGCGACGGCGGGCGCCGCTGCCGGGACGGCGGGTGCGGCATGACCGACCGTGCGCTCGTCGTCGTACGGGCCGGGGCGCTGACCACCGTGCAGGATCTGGGCCGTCCCGGGCACGCCCATCTCGGCGTCCCCAGGTCCGGCGCCCTGGACGGGCCCGCGGCGGCCCTGGCCAACCGGCTGGCCGGGAACCCGCCGGAGGCGGCGGTCCTGGAGACGACTCTCAACGGCGTCGCCGTGCGGCCCCGTTCGTCCGTGACCGTCGCGGTCACCGGTGCGCCCGGCCCGGTCACCGTGGACGGCCGCCCGGTCCCCTGGGGCGCTCCGGTGCGCGTCCCCGCCGGGGCACTGCTGGACGTCGGCGCGGCCGTCTCCGGGGTGCGCGCCTATGTGGCCGTCTCCGGTGGGATCGCGGTCGACCCGGTGCTGGGCAGCCGCTCCACCGACCTGCTGTCGGGCCTCGGCCCGGCGCCCCTCACGGACGGCGAGCTGCTCCCGCTGGGCACCGGCCCGGCCCGGGCCGCGCCCGTGGACACGGCCCCGCAGCCGGCGCCCCCGGCCGAACTGGTCCTCCGGGTGACGCTCGGCCCCCGCGACGACTGGTTCACCCCCGAGGCGGTACGCGCCTTCACCTCGGGCACGTATCGCGTCTCACCGGCGAGCAACCGCATCGGCCTGCGCACCACCGGCCCCGCCCTGCCGAGGGCGCGCACCGGTGAACTGCCCAGCGAGGGCATGGTGCTGGGCGCGGTCCAGGTGCCGCCGGACGGCACCCCGGTGGTCTTCCTGGCCGACCACCCGACCACCGGCGGCTACCCGGTGATCGCGGTCGTCCGCCCCACCGACCTCCCCGCCGCCGCCCAGGCCCGCCCGGGCACACCCGTGCGCTTCGTGCCCGTCCGCCGCCGCTGAGCCGCACGGGGCCGGTCCCACGACGTCTGCTGCGCGACGCGGTTCACGCGGCAGGCGTGGGCCGCCGGCCAGGCCGCCCGGGCATACCGGTACATTTCGCACCGGCCCGCCGCCACTGAGCCGCACGGCGCCGGTCCCACGACGCCTGCCGTGCCACGCGGCCGACGCAGCACACGCGGACGCCGAGCAACCCGCCCCGGCACACCCACACCTCCCGCACCGGCCCCCCGCCACAAAAGCCGCACGGCGCCGGTCCCACGACGCCTCCCGTGCCACGCGGTCGGCGCAGCACACGCGGACGCCGAGCAACCCGCCCCGGCACACCCACACCTCCCGCACCGGCCCCCCGCCACAAGCCGCACGGCGCCGGTCCCACGACGCCTCCCGTGCCACGCGGCCGACGCAGCACACGCGGACGCCGAGCAACCCGCCCCGGCACACCCACACCTCCCGCACCGGCCCCCCGCCACAAAGCCGCACGGGGTCGGCCACCACGTCTGCAGTGCCGTGCGGCCGACGCAGCACGGGTGGGGGCCGACGGCCAGGCCCGTCCCGGCGCTCATGCCCGTCCGGCGCCGCGCCGCCGGACGGCGGCGGCCCCTCCTGCGCCCGCCGAGCGAGGTGGATCGCCGGCCCACCGCTCATCGCCGTCATCCGCCCGGGCAGCTCCCGGCCGCCTCCCCGAACACGCGGCGCCCCGTGGGCTTCACCACCCGGCGCCCCTCAGCCGCACGCAGGCGGCCCCACCGCGCCCTGCCCCACTTCTGGGGACACAGGGCCGACGGGGCCGCCTCGATCGTTCGTGGGCGCCGTTCCGTTCGCAGGCGCCGCTCATCGTGCGGCGATGGGATTCACACGGCCGTGCCCTCCTGGCCGATGCGGCTGCGGACGGCCGTCTGGACCTCGGCCTCCTCGGCCGGGTCGGCGGCGAGGCGGCGCAGGCGCTCGACGACGCGGGTGTCGCCGGTCTCGGCGTGGCGGGCGGCGAGTTCGCGGGTGGACTCCTCGCAGTCCCAGAGGCATTCGACGGCGAAGCCCCGGCCGAAGGAGGGGTCGGTGGCGGCGAGGGCGCGGGCGGCGCGGCCGCGCAGGTGGGAGGAGGCGGTCTCGCGGTAGATGTGGCGCAGGACGGGGGCGGCGCAGCCGATGCCCAGGCGTCCGGCGCCGTCGACGAGGGTCCACAGGGTGGGTGCGTCAGGGCCGTCGCCGCGCACCGCCTCGCGGAGGGCGGCGAGGACCAGGTCGCGGTCCTGGGCTCCGCCCCGGCAGGCGAGCACGCGGCCGGCGGCGGCGCCCAGCTGGTCGGGCCGACGCGCCCAGGCGCGGGCCCGGTCCACGGCGGCGAGACTGCGCATGCGTTCGAAGGAGGCGACCGCGGCCTCCACGACGGGTGCGGAGCCGGTGGCCACGGCCTGCTCGATCAGGTCGAGCACGTCGGGATCGTTGCTGTCGGCGAGGTAGCGCAGGGCGGTGCACCGGGCTCCCTCGGTGCCGTCCTGGGCGGCCCGGACGATCTCGGGCCGGTCCTCGGGGCCCGCGACGGCGGTGAGGCAGCGGGCGGCGGGGACGTGGAGCGCGGTGCCGCGTTCGACCCCCTGCTGGGCCCACTCGAGAACGGCCCGCACGCTCCATCCGGGCCGGGGTCCGGCGGGGCGCATCTGCCGCTGCCATCGGTCGAAGCAGCCGCTCTCGTGGGCGGCCCGCACGCGCGCGGCGACGGCGGGGCGGGGATCGTCGGCCCACAGCCGCCAGGGCCGGGGCTCGAAGGAGTCCCGCACGGTCGCGGCCAGTTCCGCGTCGCCCTCGGGGCCTTCGGGGAACCGGGCAAGCACGGGCTCGGCCAGGGCGCGCAGGCCCTCGTCGTCGTCGCGCAGCGCCAGTTCGTCCAGGGCCCAGGTCCAGTTGGTGCCGTGGGCGGCGTACCTGCGGAGCAGGTCCAGGGCCTCCCGCCTGCCGTAGGAAGCCAGATGGCCGAGGACGGCGAGGGCGAGTCCGGTGCGTGACTCGTCGGTGTCGAGCACGTCCTCGGGGTCGAAGAGGTGGGCCTCGATCGCGTCCAGTTCGCCGTGCAGATCGAGGTAGAGGCGGGCGTAGTAGAGGGAGCGGTTCTCCACCTGCCAGTCGTGGCGCGGGTCGCGCAGCACACAGTGGTTCAGCGCCGCGAGCGCCTCGGAGCGCGGGGCGGTGAGCGCGTGCAGTGTGCCGTCGCCGCGGCCCCGCTGGAGCAGGCCGAGCAGCGTACCGCTGGGCGCTATGACCGGATCGAACATGGGAAACAGCCTCACATCAAGCGTCGACGCAACCGGGGGTGTGCATTACCTGGCCGCGTGACAACACGTCGGGGCGCCCGCCGTTTCCTGCTTGCTGTAGACCATCTTCCTCTGCCTCTCGTCGGTGGCCCTGGCGGGCCGCATCACGGCCCGCGCGGTGCGGCAAGAGCTGCCCAGCCATCACGTCCGTGAACCACGTCGTCATGATGACCCGGCGGTCACATCCACCGCGACCGATATTTCGGCGGCCCTGTACCGCCTCCCCCGTTTTCCGTGTCTTCACTGGTCAGAGCGCCCCGGCGGGCGCTCGCTCAGGTGTCCGGCTCAGTGCTCGCCGAACAGATTCAGCAGTTCGGCCCGGCCGAACATGCGCGCGGTGTCGACGGCCGAGGGCGTCCCCGCGTTCGGATCGGCGCCGCCGTCGAGGAGCGCCTTGGTCACCTCGGCGTCGCCCTTGAAGGCCGCCCCCGCGAGGGGGGTCTGGCCGCGGTCGTTGACGCGGTCGGCGTCGGCGCCGCGCTCCAGGAGGGCCCGTACGGTGCCGGCGTGCCCGTGGTAGGCGGCGAGCATCACCAGCGAGTCGCCGCGGTCGTTGGTGAGGTCGGCCGGGACGCCCGCGTCGACGTAGGCCACGAGCTCCTCGGTCCGGCCCCTGCGGGCCAGATCGAAGATCTTGGTCGCCAGCTCCACGACCTCGGGGTCGGGGGCTTCAGTCATCGGCCGGACCGCCTCTCACGTGCTTCGGGGACTGCGGGGACGGGCGTACGCCTGCGAGCGGTGCAGCGCCGTACGGGTGAACCGCCAGGGTACTGGCTCGTGCGGCACATGAGCCGCGACGCCCGAGGTAAAGATCACGGCAGAGCCGACCGGACGCAACCACCCGAGGCAACGGGGCGACACGGCCCCCTGAGCCATATGAGCGAAAAGCTACCAAATGCACCCAGTTGCACCTTTTATCGTATAGACACATCCTGTGAGCCTGGAAGTACTCAGGGTGACTGTCCCCGAACCAGGAGAACTCACATGTTCATCTCGATCTCATGCGTGGTGCTGCTCGGCATCGTCGTCTTCATCTTCTTCCGCAAGGACGGACTGAAGCTGTCGCACGCGCTGGTCGCCATGCTGTTCGGCTTCTACCTGGCCAGCACGGCCATCGCCCCCAGCATCAAGGCCGGCGGCGAGAGCCTGGCCAGTCTCCTGGGCGGGCTCAGGTTCTGAGCCGCCGCCCCGCACCCCGCCCGCTCGTACGGACCCTCTGGAGGCATCAGTGGCCCGGCGCCCCCTCCCCCGCATCCTCAGCCACGGCGGCGCGCAGCTCGCCCGGAGCCGGGAGCTGGCCCGGACGGCGGCCGACAGCGCCACGGACGTCCTCCATCCGCTCATCACGATCACGCGCGGACTGCGCCGGCTGGCCTCGGCCGGCCGGCGCAGATGGGCGGAGACGCCCAAGGACCGGCGCGGTCCGCTGCTCTTCCTGGCGGCCTCGGTGGTCCTGGTCGTGGCGCTGATGCCGTACGGCCCGCTGCTCGCCGTCATCACCGTGATGGCGGCGGCGGCCTGGCAGGGCCGGGACCGCAGACCGAAGGCCCCCCAGGGGCCGGACCCGTCCCGCAGCCAGCGCCTCAAGTCGCTCTACGAGGCCCTGGTGCCGTACTTCTCCACCCCCGACGACCCCGAGCCGCTCTACAGCCACGGCGGCGCGTGGGACAAGGCGTTCCCGGAGTACGAGTTCGACGGCGGCGGCCGGATCACCCACCTGGTGATCAGCTACCCCGCCTACTTCCCCGACGGCGAGCCGGAGTCCCGCGCCCGGATCGAGCACCTGCTCGCCGCCAAGTCGGGGCGCGACCGCGAGTACCACTTCGCCTGGGACGAGGAGGGCAACCTGCTCACGCTGCGCGCCCTCGCGCCGCTGCCGGTCGACATCGCCGCCCAGCGCTTCGTCACGTCCCCCGGCGAGACCGTCCTGGGCTTCACCGACCCGATCCGGGTGCAGCGCACCCTGCCGCTCACCTACGGCGAGGAACGGTGTGACGTGCCGCCCGTCGTCTGGCGCACCGGCATCCGCTCCACCGCCCCGCATCTGCTCGCCCTCGGCCAGCCGGGCAGCGGCACCTCGACGCTGCTGCGCTCCATCGCGCTGCAGGCCCTCCAGCACGGCGACGTCATGATCATCGACGGGGGCGGCACCGGCGAGTACGCCTGCCTGACCGGCCGGGAGGGCGTGCTGGCCGTCGAGTGCGGCCCGGCCGGGGCGGCGGAGAGCCTGAAGTGGGCCGCGCGGGAGACCGAGCGCCGGCTGATCGCCGTCAACCGGGCGCACCAGGCGGGCGACCCGCCGCCCGAGGACACCCGGCGGCCGCTGTGGATCCTGCTGGACCGCCCGACCGTCTTCACGCATCTGGCCGCCGCGGACGGCCGCCCGGACCCCCAGGCGCTGCTCCACATGCCGCTCCGGCACGGCCGCCCGGCGAACGTCACGGTCGTGGTGGCCGACCAGCTCGACAGCCTGGAGACCCTCAGCGAGGCGGTGCGGCAGCACACCCGGGCGCGGGTCGTCCTCGGCCCGGCCACCGCCGAGCAGCTGGAGTCCGTCCTCGGCGCCCCGCCGCCCAGCACCCCGGTCGACCAGATCCCCGCCGGCCGCGGCTACGCCCTCCTCGGCACCGGCCCGGTCCACCGCCTCCAGGTCCCGGCCACCCCCAACCCCTACGACGACGCCACCAGCGAGGCCCTGCGCCAGGCCGTCCTCGAGCTCCTCCCGCCGCGTACGACCCCGGCGGACGAGGAAGCCCACCAGGCCGCGGCCGCCCAGGAGGCGGACACCCCGGCCCCGGCGGTCCGCCTGGAGAAGGTCCCGTCGGACCGCACCCAGGCCCGGGACGCGCAGGACACGACGGATTCCGACGAGCCCAAGGTCCCCGCCGAGGCCCTGGCCGCGGGCCCCGCCACGCAGCAGCCGACCAGGGAAGGGGCAGTCGCCGAGTCCTCCTGAGCCCCATCACCCCCGGGCGGCGCCGACTCCCCGGCCCCGATGCCCATGGGGGCGCAGGTGCCTCGGGGCCGAGGCCCCTGCGCCACTCCGGCCCCCCGCTCCCGCGCCCAAGCCGAGCTCGCGCCAAGGACTCCCTGAGGCCCGCCGACTCCCGGCCCCGGCGCTCCTGGCGAAGGCTCGGGCGCGAGGCCCCCCGAGCCTCGCTGAACCACCCGGCCCCGGCGCTCCTGGCGCAGGCTCGGGCGTGGCGCCCTGAGCCCGCTGAACCACCCGGCCCCGCTCCCGGGCCACCGCCCGCTCCCGCCCCTGGCGCTCCTGGCCCCGCCGGGTCCTCGCGTTGGGCTCCCAAGTCCCGCCGGTGCCTCTCCCCTCAAGGCCGTTACCGGTGCCCCCCGATGCCCGAGGCGCGATCCGGCCGACGGGCTCCCCCGCCGAGCGCCACGCGGGCCCTACGCCACGAACGTCCGCGGCGGTTCCGCTCCCGACGTGCCGCCCGTTTCCACCAGGCGGGCGGCTGCGGCCAGGCGGGAGGCTGCTTCCTCGGCCACGGCGCCGCCCACGGTGAAGGGCAGGCGGACGTAGCCCTCGAAGGCGCCGTCGACGCCGAAGCGCGGGCCTGAGGGGACGCGTACGCCGACGCGTTCGCCCGCCTCGGCGAGCCGGGAGCCGGAGAGGCCGCCGGTGCGCACCCAGAGGGTGAGTCCGCCCTGGGGCACCTCGAACTCCCAGCTCGGCAGCTCCCGCCGCACGGCGGCCACCAGTGCGTCCCGGTTCTCGCGGGCCTGGGTGCGCCGCACCTCGACGGCCTGCTCCCAGCCGCCCGTGCCGAACAGCCAGTGCACCGCCAGCTGCTCCAGCACCGGTGTGCCGAGGTCGGCGTAGGCGCGTGCGGCGACCAGGCTGCGGATCACGTCGGGGGCGGCCCGCACCCAGCCGATGCGCATGCCGGCCCAGAAGGCCTTGCTGGCCGAGCCGACGGTGATCACGGTGGAGCCGGCCGGGTCGAAGGCGCAGACGGGGCGGGGCATCTCCACGTCCTCGTCGAGCCACAGCTCGCTCATCGTCTCGTCGGCGACCAGCACCGTCCCCGCCGAGCGGGCCGCGTCCACCAGGCGGCGCCGCTGGTCCTCGTCGGCGAGCGCCCCGGTCGGGTTGTGGAAGTCGGCGACGACGTAGGCGATGCGGGGTGCGGCCTCCCGCAGCACCTGCCGCCAGCGGTCCATGTCCCAGCCGGCGAGGCCCTCGGCCATGGCGACGGGGACGAGCCGGGCGCCGGCCTCGCGCATCAGCTGGAGGATGTTGGCGTACGAGGGCGACTCCACCGCGATGCGCTCGCCCCGGCCGCCGAAGAGGTGGCAGATGGCGTCGATGGCGCCCATCGCCCCGGTAGTGACCATGATCTGCTCGGGCATGGTCGGGATGCCGCGTGCCGTGTAGCGCTCGGCGATCATCGAGCGCAGCGCGGGCAGCCCGGCGGGATAGTCGCCGTGGGTGTGCGCATAGGGCGGGAGCTCCTCCAGGGCGCCCTGCACGGCCCGGGTCAGCCAGGGTTCGGGCGCGGGAAGTGCCGCGCAGCCGAGGTCGATCAGCGAGCCGAGCGCCTCCGGGGGCAGCGGCTCCAGACCCCGCGCGGGCACCGGGTTGCCGGCCGGCACGGCGGTCCAGCTGCCCGCGCCGCGCCGGGACTCCAGGAAGCCCTCGCTGCGCAGCGCCTCGTAGGCGGCGGCGACGGTGGTGCGGCTGACGGACAGGGCGAGGGCCAGTTCGCGCTCGGCGGGCAGCCGGGCGGCGACCGGGACACGGCCCTCCAGCACCAGCAGGCGGATGCCGTCGGCGAGGGCCCGGTAGGCGGGCGGGCGCCGGGTGCCGGGCCCGGCCGGACGCTCCTGCTGGGACTTGAGCTGCCGGGCGAGCTGGGCGGCCCCCACCGCCGAGGTCCACTGCGCCATGAGAATCAGTCCACCTTCCCCGGATTGGCCATGGATGGCTTATCCGTCCAAGCCACAGGGTGTCATGCGTCGGTCCACTTCCACCACCTTCCCTCCAGGGGGCATCCACGTGTCCGGTCACTCATCCCGGCCCCGGCAGCTGCCACGGCGGCTGTTCCAGCTGTACGCGGGCCTCGCGCTGTACGGGGCGAGCTCGGCGCTGCTGGTCCGATCGGGGCTGGGCCTCGAGCCGTGGAACGTGCTGCACCAGGGCCTGTCCGAGCGCACCGGTCTGTCGATGGGCCTGGTGCTGACCGTGGTGGGCGCGGCGGTGCTGCTGCTGTGGATCCCGCTGCGCCAGCGTCCCGGCCTGGGCACCGTCTCCAACGTGCTGGTGATCGGCGCGGCGATGGACGCCACGCTCGCAGTGGTGCCGGACGCGCACGGCCTGCCCGCGCGGGTGGCGTTCCTGGTCGCGGGGGTGGTGCTGAACGGCGCGGCCACCGGGCTGTACATCGCGGCGCGCTTCGGCCCCGGCCCGCGGGACGGGCTGATGACCGGCCTGCATCAGCGCACGGGGCTGTCCATCCGCCTGGTCCGCACGGTCCTCGAGATCACCGTCGTGGCCACCGGCTTCGTCCTCGGCGGCACCGTCGGTCCGGGCACGCTGCTGTACGCGCTGGCGATCGGCCCGCTGGCCCAGGTGTTCCTGCGCCTGTTCGCCGTCCCTGCGGGTCCTGAGGGCACCACGGTGGTTGCCGCCGGGCAGCCGCGGCGAGCGATACTGCGTCGGTGACCTCGCCGATACGCCCGCCGCGCCACCCCTACCTCGACCATCCCGCCCCGATCGCCTTCGCCCACCGGGGCGGGACGGCGGACGGTCTGGAGAACACCGTGCGGCAGTTCCGCCGGGCCGTGGCAGCGGGCTACCGCTACATCGAGACCGATGTGCACGCCACCCGCGACGGGCGGCTGGTCGCCTTCCACGACGAGACGCTGGACCGGGTGACCGACGGCGCCGGCCGGATCGCCGAGCTGCCCTGGCGGGACGTGGCGCAGGCCCGGGTGGCGGGCGAGGAGCCGGTGCCGCTCTTCGAGGAGCTGCTGGAGACCTTCCCCGAGGTGCGCTGGAACGTCGATGTGAAGGCGGAGCCCGCCCTGCTGCCGCTCCTGGAGCTCGTCGAGCGCACCGGCGCCTGGGACCGGATCTGCCTGGGCTCGTTCTCCGAGGCCCGCGTGGTGCGCGCCCAGCGGCTGGCCGGGCCGCGCCTTGCGACCTCGTTCGGCACCCGGGGCGTGCTGAGGCTGCGGCTGCGCTCCTGGGGCCTGCCGGCGCCGGTGCGGCGCTCGGCGGTGGCCGCCCAGGTGCCCGAGGAGCAGTCGGGCGTGACGGTGGTGGACCGGCGCTTCGTGAACACCGCCCACGCGCTCGGGCTGCAGGTGCATGTGTGGACGGTCAACGAGCCGGAGCGGATGCACCGGCTCCTGGACCTGGGCGTGGATGGCATCATGACCGATCACATCGAGACACTGCGCAAGGTCATGGAGGACCGCGGTATCTGGGTCTGAGACCAGGTCCCCGGCACCTCGCAGCGCGTTCACGGGAAAGCGAGGGGCACGAGTGGGCATCGGAACCGTGCGGTCACCGGCGCCGGACGAGGCGGCCGGGAAGCGCCGCGAGCAGCGCGGCTGGTACTTCTACGACTGGGCCTGCTCCGTGTACTCCACGAGCGTCCTCACCGTCTTCCTGGGCCCGTACCTGACCACGGTCGCGGAGGCGGCGGCGGACGCGGACGGGTTCGTCCACCCGCTGGGCGTCCCCGTGCGGGCGGGGAGCTTCTTCGCGTACTGCGTGTCGCTGTCGGTGGTCCTTGCGGTGCTGGTGATGCCGCTGGTGGGCGCCGCCGCCGACCGCACCGGGCGCAAGAAGCCGCTGCTCGCGGCCGCCGCCTACACCGGGGCCGGGGCCACGGCCGGGATGTTCTTCCTCGACGGTGAGCGCTATCTGCTCGGCGGAGTGCTCCTGGTGGTGGCGAACGCCGCGCAGTCCGTGGCGATGATGCTCTACAACTCCTATCTGCCGCAGATCGCCGCGCCCGAGGAGCGCGACGCGGTCTCCTCCCGCGGCTGGGCCTTCGGCTATGCGGCCGGTGCCCTGGTGCTCGTCGCCAATCTGGTCCTGTACACGCAGCACGACACCTTCGGGGTGTCCGAGGGCGCGGCCGTCCGGATCTGCCTGGCCTCGGCCGGTCTGTGGTGGGGGGCCTTCACCCTGGTGCCGCTGCGCCGGCTGCGCGACCGCCGCGCCGGAGCGGGGGAGGAACGGGAGGCGGCCCTGCCCGGGTTCCGGCAGCTGGCCGCCACGCTCCGCGACATGCGGCGCCATCCGCTGACCCTGGCGTTCCTGCTGGCGTACCTCGTCTACAACGACGGCGTCCAGACGGTGATCTCCCAGGCCTCGGTCTACGGCTCCAGGGAGCTGGGGCTCGGCCAGTCCACGCTGATCGCCGCCGTGCTGCTGGTGCAGGTCCTGGCGGTGGCGGGCGCGCTGGCGCTGGGCCGGCTGGCCCGCCGGCACGGCACGAAGCGGACCGTGCTCGGCTCGCTGGTGGCCTGGACGCTGACCCTGGCGGGCGGCTACTTCCTCCCGGCCGGCGCTCCGGCGTGGTTCTTCGTGCTGGCCGCCGGGATCGGCCTGGTGCTCGGCGGCACCCAGGCGCTGTCCCGTTCGCTGTTCTCCCACATGGTTCCGCCGGGCAAGGAGGCCGAGTACTTCTCGGCGTACGAGATCAGCGACCGGGGCATGAGCTGGCTCGGGCCGCTGCTGTTCGGGCTCACCTACCAGCTCACCGGCAGCTACCGGGACGCGATCGTCTCGCTGGTGGCGTTCTTCGTGCTCGGATTCGTGCTGCTGGCGCGGGTGCCGGTGCGGCGTGCGATCGGCGAGGCGGGGAACCCGGTTCCCGAGCGGATTTAGCACTCGGAGCGAAAGGGCTGTAGTGTACGCGTTTGGCCTGCCAGGCGTACCGTTACTGCGCGTCAAAGATGCCGAACCGCTGGGTCGCATCTGCCCACAGAGGTGACAAACCGGACGTCGGGGGGTACTGCACTGGTTGACAAGGCTGCGGCTACGACGGCGACGCATGACCCGGAACGGGACTCGGGACGGGAATCTTTACCGCCGCCCGGACGTTGACCGGATGACGACGACAGCGACACCTGTCCTGTGGGCGACAAGCCCGGGAGGCACGATTCATGAGTGAGCGAGCTCTTCGCGGCACGCGCCTCGTGGTGACCAGCTACGAGACGGACCGCGGTATCGACCTGGCTCCGCGCCAGGCCGTGGAGTACGCATGCGAGAAGGGGCACCGCTTCGAGATGCCCTTCTCGGTCGAGGCGGAGATCCCGCCGGAGTGGGAGTGCAAGGTCTGCGGTGGCCAGGCACTTCTGGTGGACGGCGACGGCCCCGAGGAGAAGAAGGCCAAGCCCGCGCGTACGCACTGGGACATGCTGATGGAGCGGCGCACCCGAGAGGAGCTCGAAGAGGTCCTCGAGGAGCGTCTGGCCGTGCTGCGCTCCGGCGCGATGAACATCGCTGTTCATCCCCGGGACAGCCGGAAGTCGGCGTGACCCCTGCGGGGGCTTGGCAGTAGTACCCAGCGCACAGCGCAGGACCGCGGGCGCGATACGGATCATCCGGTGTCGCGCCCGCGGTCCTGCGCTGTGCGGGCCCTCGGGCCGCCCCGTGCTGTGCCCGCATGAGCGGACAGTGGCCTCAGACAGTGGCGTCAGCGGGACAGGGGCGGGCGCGGCTCCTGCGGAGTGTCCGGTTCGTCGCGGATGACTTCGCCCTGCACCACCTTGCCGTCCGGCCGGTGGATGCGGGCCTGCTGGAAGACGTCCCCCAGGCTGCCCTGCGCCGCCTCGCGCAGCTTGCGCTCGAAGGTGCGCTCGGCGTAGCGGCTGACGGCCTTCTGCACCGGCGGCAGGAGCAGCAGCAGGCCCAGCGCGTCCGAGATCAGGCCAGGGATGATCAGCAGCAGACCGCCGAGCATCGTCAGCCCGTTGCCCTCGCTGTCGGGCCGGCTGCCCGGGCTGCCAGGTACGACACCGCCCTGCTGCTGTTGCAGGGTCTCGCTCAGGCTCCTGAACGCCCGCCGTCCGGCCCGCTTGATGACGACGGAGCCGAGGACCACGCCCGCCACCAGCAGCAGGAAGACCACCAGCCCGCTGGACGCCCCGGCGACCAGCGTGAGCAGCCAGATCTCCAGCACCAGCCAGGCGGCCACGCCCAGCGGCAGCCAGGTGCGCAGCCGGGAGCGGCGGGGCCGGGCGGGATACGGGGTCTGAGCGCCAGTCGTCATGACTCCAGTGTGCCTGGGCCCGGCTCAGTGCGGGATAAGCGGGACAAGCGGGACAGGCAGTCGATGCGGTGATCGGCAGGCGGTCGCTGCCGTGATCAGCGGCCCGTACGGGGCTTCCTGCCCGCGCCCCGGCCGAGCAGCTTGCCCGCCCGCTCGGAGACGCCCCAGGCGGTGACCCGCCACAGCGCCTCGACGAGGATGTCGCGGCTCATCTTGGAGTCGCCGAGCTCCCGCTCCACGAAGGTGATGGGCACCTCGACCACGTGGTAGCCGGCCTTGACCGCGCGGCGGGCGAGGTCGACCTGGAAGCAGTAGCCCTGGGAGGCCACGTCGTCCAGTCCGAGGCCCTCCAGGGTCTCGCGGCGGAAGGCGCGGAAGCCGCCGGTGATGTCGCGCAGCGGCAGATCCAGCGCCAGGCGCGAGTAGAGGCTGCCGCCGCGCGAGATGAACTCCCGGGACTTCGGCCAGTTCACCACGCGCCCTCCGGGCACCCAGCGGGAGCCCAGCACCAGGTCGGCGCCCTTGAGCGCGGTCAGCAGCCGGGGCAGCTCCTCGGGCTGGTGGGAGCCGTCGGCGTCCATCTCGACGAGCACGCCGTAGCCGTGCTCCATGCCCCAGCGGAAACCGGCGAGATAGGCCGCGCCGAGGCCCTCCTTGCCCTTGCGGTGCAGCACCTGGACCTGCTCGTCCTCGGCGGCCAGTTCGTCGGCGAGCTTGCCGGTGCCGTCGGGGCTGTTGTCGTCGGCGACCAGGACGTGCGCCTCCGGGACGGCTTCGCGCACCCGGCCGACGATCGCCTTGATGTTCTCCGCCTCGTTGTAGGTCGGAATGATCACCAAGGTCGTGCCGAGCGGGCCGAACCGCCTCCCCCGGGTCTCCGACTCCAGGGTCCCGTCGCCGTCGTTCACTGCTGCCCCTTCATGTTCTGTCCGCAGGGTCCCCACCTTAGTGGTCGCGGCCTGCGCCGACGTGACGGGACGTGCGAGGCGGCCAGTGATGCCAGTTACGTGTGCGGCGGCGGATGGAGGCCCGGCGCCCTTCGGGCCGGCCCGGGACCCGCCGGCTGCGGGTCGACCTGAAGCCGTTGTCTACTGAGCGCACGGGCCCCACCCGGGTCGCACCTCCCCGGCGGCCGGAACGTTCCCCTCGTCGCCGCGCCGACGCTGAGCCTGGCTCCCAGTGACGGTGCTCCGGTGCGGCACACCGTCCCTGACCCAGCGGCGCTGCCACGAGTGGCGGAAGTTCCCCGGTCGGGGCGTCCGATGGTGGACCCGGCCGAACCTACCGGCCCCGATCCTCCGCCTGTCAACAGTCGTTTGACCTGCACAATGTGGTTCAAATGCCTGGTCAGCGGGGAGGAAGCGCAGGTCGCGCCTCGGCGGCCCGGCGCATGATCGTCACCGCGCCGCACCCGTAGATCACTCGCCCGGCCGTACGTACACGGTGCGCCCGCCGACCACCGTGCGCAGGCAGACCGGCAGGTCACGGCCGGGGGTGAGGTCGGGCAGTCCGGGGGTGCCGGAGCGGGGGTCGGTGGACCAGCGGGCCACCCGGTCGTCGGGGGCCTGGACGACCAGCTCCCCGGTGCGCCACACGGCGTAGTCGGCGGGGGCTCCGGGCACCAGGACGCCCGCGTCGTCGCGGCCGATCGCACGCCAGCCGCCCCGGGTGTGCGCGGTGAACGCGGCGCGCACCGAGACCCGGTGCTCCGGGGTGCGGTGGAAGGCGGCGGCGCGCACGGTGCCCCACGGGTCGAGCGGGGTGACCGGGCTGTCGGAGCCGAAGGCGAGCGGGACGCCGGCGCGCAGCAGGGCCGCGAAGGGGTTGAGGGTCCTGGCCCGCTCGGGGCCGAGGCGCCGTGCGTACATGCCGTCCTCGCCGCCCCAGAGGGCGTCGAAGGCGGGCTGCACGGAGGCGGTGAGGCCGAGTTCGGCGAGGGCGGCGATGGTCTCCTCGGTGAGCATCTCGGCGTGCTCGATCCGGTGCCGGGCGGCCCGGATCCGGTTGAGGCCGAGCTTGTCGGCGGCGGCGCGCAGGCCCTCGACGACGGTGGTGACCGCGGCGTCGCCGATGGCGTGGAAGCCCGCCTGGAGTCCCGCCTCGGTGCATTCGACGACATGGGCGGCGACGGCGGCGGCGTCCAGGTGCGCGGTGCCGGTGTGACCGGCGTCGGCGTACGGCTCGTGCAGGCAGGCCGTGTGCGAGCCGAGGGCGCCGTCGGCGAACAGGTCGCCCGCGGCGCCGATCGCGCCCAGCTCACGGGCCTTGGCGGCGTCCCGCTCCGCCCAGTAGCCGACGACCCGCGGTCCGTCCTCCTCGGCGGCCAGGCGCAGCAGGCCGGTGAAGTCGTCCTCGGAGGAGATCTCCGGGCCGCCGCACTCGTGGAGGGTGCCGATGCCGAGCGAGGCGGCCCGGGCGAGGGCGGCGCGCTGGGCCTCGGTGCGCTGGGCGGGCGTGACGGCGGCGAGCGCTGCGGCGCGCACGGCGTGGTGGTCGTCGCCGGTGAGCGGCCGGTCCTCGCGGGTCACGTCACCGCCGGCGAGGTCGAGGAGCGCGGTGGTGACGACCGCGGAGTGGACGTCGATGCGGCTGAGGTACAGGGGGCGTCCGCCGGTGGCCTCGTCCAGTTCCGCACGCGTGGGCGGCCGTCCGCCGGGCCAGCGGGCGGCGTCCCAGCCGTGCCCCAGCAGCACCCGGTCGTGCGGGCGGGCGGCGGCGAACTCCCGTACCCGGGCGAGCGCGTCCTCGAGGGTGGGCGCCCCGGACAGGTCCAGCCCGGTGAGGGCGAGACCGGTCGCGGTGGTGTGCACATGCGCGTCGGTGAACGCCGGAGTGACCAGCGCCCCGTCGAGATCGACCACCTCGTCGACCCCGTCCGCGAAGGCGTCGGCGGCCCCCTCGGAACCGACCCAGGCGACCTGCCCCCGCTCCACGACCATCGCGGTGGCGAAGGGGTCGGCGGGGCTGTGGATCTCTCCCCGGCGGAGCAGGACGGTGCGGGAGGGGGCGGTGCGTTCACTCATGCCCCACAGTCTCGCGCGTCGCCCGCTCCGCCCGGCAACCAGGTCGTGCCTTGCGGCAGGTCGCGCAGTCGCCCGCACCGGGCCGGGACCGCCCCACGGCACGCCGGGGCAGGCGCCCCGCGGCAGGTCGGGGTCCCGCCGGTCAGATGCGCGGCGGGCGGGCCTCGTACGGCGTGGAGAGGACCACGGTCGTGCGGGTCGAGACGCCCGCCAGGGAGCGCACCCGGGCGAGGAGTTCCTCGAGTTCGTGCGGGGTGGCGACCCGGACCTTGAGGATGTAGTTCTCGTCGCCGGCGACGCTGTGGCAGGCCTCGATCTCGGGCACTCCGGCGAGGCGGTCCGCGATGTCGTCCGGGGCGCTGGGGTCGAAGGGTTTGACCGAGATGAACGCCGTCATGGGCAGTCCGACGGCCTCCGCGTCGACGACCGCGGTATAGCCGCGGATGACGCCACGCTGCTCCAGCCTGCGCACCCGCTGGTGCACGGCCGACGTGGACAGGCCCGTGGCCTTGCCCAGGTCTGTGTAGCTCATCCGCCCGTCCTTGACGAGCAGCTGCACGATCTGTCGGTCCAGCTCCTCCATGGCGCAAGAACCTACAGTGCGCTTGATCTCCTCGGATACCTGAGCAGGCCAGGCAGCACCCGGTTCGTGATCTGCCGCAGGCATGTGACGAACACCACAAGCTTCGAACAGCTTCCGTGATGTTCTCGTGATTACCCCGGATCGGCGGCGGGAAGTGCTTGCTGTGGTCGAGGCCGCAGCGCCTGAACGGCCCAGCCCGAGGGGGAGAACCCAATGCAGAGTGTTAAGCGCCCTGGTCGTAGCGTGCCCAAGCGGCGGCAGCAGGTCGTCGAGCCCGAGCCGGAGGGCGTCGAACCCGACGCCCTGGCCGAGGAGGACGACGCGTACGACACCTTCGAGATGTACCGGGTGATCTGCCCGGACTGCGCGCAGCCCATCGCCCTGCTGGCGGACGAGGAGGTCCTGCCGGAGCACGCGCTGTGCGCCTCTCCGTGGAACCCGTTCGGCCTCACGGTGTGCCCCGGCACCGGCCGCAGCGCCTCGGAGGCCCGCCCGGCGGACGAGACCGTCACACCCCAGGAGCAGGACACGGGACTGCTGTTGACGCTCCCTCAGGGACTCGACTGGCGGACCCAGCCGTTCTCGCACGTGGGCGGCCCGGGCTCGCGTCCGATCCGGGTTCCCGTGATGCGGCGCCACGCCGCCTGAGTGCACCGTGCCGGGGGCGGCCCCCGCGCCGCCCTCGCTCCATCACCGGCCCGCCACCGGCCCGTCACCGGCGACGCCCCGGTCGTCGTCCGGTCGCGGACGCCCCGGCGAACGCACGCCCTATTCCGCGGGTCGGTGACCTGTCCGGTGACTCCCGCGTTGCCCAGGTATGACGACCCCCACGTATTCGACGACCGGGCGTCAACGCCGTGTCTTCGTACCGCCGCCGGCCTTCGCGCCGGCCCCGCCGCAGCTGCCGGATCCACCCATCTACCGGGACATGATGCGGACCTGGGCGGACCGCGGTCGCACCCTGCCGGGGCGCCACGACCCGGAGTGGTCCCGGCTCGCGGCGCCCTGGCGGGGGCTCGGTCAGTTCAGCGTGCCTCAGGTCCCGCGAGATGACGAGCGATGACCATGCGCTGGATCTGATTGGTGCCCTCGACGATCTGCAGCACCTTGGCCTCGCGCATGAAGCGCTCGACCGGGAAGTCGGCCGTGTAGCCGTATCCGCCGAGGATCTGGACGGCGTCGGTGGTGACCCGCATCGCCGTGTCGGTGCAGTGCAGCTTGGCCATGGCGGCCTGCTTGGAGAACGGCCGGCCGGCGTCGCGCAGCCGGGCCGCCGACAGGTACAGGGCGCGGCCCGCCTCGATCTGCGTGGCCATGTCGGCCAGCATGAACCGCAGACCCTGGAAGTCGGCGATGGGCTTGCCGAACTGGCGCCGCTCCTTGGCGTAGCGCAGCGCCTCGTCGAGCGCGGCCTGGGCCAGGCCGATCGCGCAGGCCGCGATGCCGAGCCGGCCCCCGTCCAGCGCGGACAGGGCGATGGAGAAGCCCTGGCCCTCCTCGCCGATCCGCCGGTCGTCCGGGACGCGGACGCCGTCGAGGTGGATCTGTGCGGTGGGCGAGCCCTTCATGCCCATCTTCTTCTCGGGCGCGGCGGCGCTCAGCCCCTCCGCGTCGCCGGGCACCAGGAAGGCGGTGACCCCGCGCGGGCCCTCCTCTCCGGTGCGGGCCATGACGGTGTAGAAGTCGGCGATGCCCCCGTGGGTGATCCACGCCTTGGTGCCGTTGATGACCCAGTCGTCGCCGTCGCGCACCGCCCGGGTACGCAGCGAGGCGGCGTCGGAGCCGGACGCCGGTTCGGAGAGGCAGTAGCCGCCGAGGAGGCCGCCGCCGAGCATCGCGGGCAGGTGCTCGGTCCGCTGCTCCTTGGTCCCGTAGGCGGCGAGCGCGTAGGAGGCGAGGGTGTGCACGCTGACGCCGAGTCCCACGGTCAGCCGCGCCATGGAGAGCTCTTCGAGCACCTGGAGGTAGACCTCGTAGGGCTGGTCGCCGCCGCCGTACTCGGAGTCGTAGGGCAGGCCCAGCAGCCCCGAGTCGGAGAGCAGGGAGAACAGCTCGCGGGGGAAGTGCCCGGCGTCCTCCTCCTCGGCGGCCTTCGGGGCGATCTCACGCTGTGCGATGTCACGCACGAGCGAGATCAGGTCCCGGGCCTCGTCCGTGGGCAGTTGCCGGTCCACCGGCTGCGGGGCGCGGTCGGGCATGGCGACGCTCTCCTCCCTCTTTCGGGCACTGGCGGCCGGGCCCCGTGGTGAGGGCACATCCGCCTGGGTCGTTCTGACGCCTCGGCCGCGGTCGCCCCTCCGGGTCTCGGAGGGTCCTGACCAGCGGCTGTGCGCTGTGAGTATGCCGGATGGACCACAGCAAGTCACTGGTTAACGACCGCTCACTCAAGGATACCCTTCGGCTGCCTTCGCACCTTCCTTCGTACCTGCCCTCCGGGCCCGCCGCGCGGCGAGACGGGCGCCGCCCGCGGGGCTGCGGTACACGAGCCGCGGACGGGGCAGTGGCGGCTCGCGGAGCCGCTGAGCGACACGGGCGGCGCCCGGGGTGCGGGCATCCGGAGCGTGGCAGCCCGCCGACCGGGCGTGGGAGGGCGGAACAGCGCACGGGCAGGTCAGAGCTGTGCGGCGGTGCCGGGGATGACGGCGCCGCCGCAGACAGGGGTCGATGGTGCGGTGCACCCGCCCGGCAGGTGGGAGTTGGAGCCCGCGCCTGGCGGGCGATGTCGTCCGAGGAAGGGGGCGCGGCAGGAGGCGCGGGCGAACAACCTCCGCCCGACGGCCGGGAGTTCAGCGAGGCGCGCCAGGGAGCAGTCGCTGCCGGCCGGGATCGGCAGGGGCGCGGCGGAGCGCACGCGCAGCGCTGGGACGAGCCCGCTCGCCCGAGCGCGCGCCCGCGGCGCAAAGGGGTATGGGGGCTCGAAGAGCCCGACCGGTCAGCTCAGAGCAGCCCGAGCTGGGTCACCAGCATCGCGACGACCACGACGAGGGTCCATCCGGCGACGTGCTCGAGGATCTTCGGGCCGTCTTCCTGGGGTCCGCCGGTGCGGACGCGGGGTGCGGTGGCTGCGGTCGCGGTCATGGCTGCTCGCTGCTGCTCTCGGTGGTGCGGTGGTCCGCCCCGGACGACAGGGACCGGGGCGGTGTCCACCTTGCCACCGAGAGCGGCTTTTGCGGCCGAGACGTTGGTCACACGGCCGGTGGGCTCAGCGCACCCCCACCGCCGCGAGGGCCTTGCGCTGCCGTGCGGTCGGGCGCGCCGGGAAGTAGAGGTAGCAGACCCCTCCGGTGCCGGAGACGACCTTGCCGGAGGCGTTGTAGCGCTTGGTCCTCAGCCAGATGTTCTCCCACTCCCGCCGCCGGTAGACGCGCCGCACCGCCGCGTTGCCCGGGGAGGCGGGGTCGTTGGCGATCACGTCGCCTTCTGCCGTGAAGCCGATCACGGTCATCAGATGCCCCGAGGTGCCGTACCCGGCGCCGGTCAGCTCCTCCTTCAGGAACGACTGGGAGGTGATGGCGGGGATGCCGGCCGCGATCAGCGTCTCCAGGTCGGTGAGGGACCCGAGCCGGGTGACCACGCCCTGCAGGTCCTTGAAGGTGGCCGCGTAGGCGGCGTTGAACGGCCAGTTGCCGCAGCCGGCGTACTGGTAGTCGTAGGTGTGGCGGGCCGCGTGGCAGATCTGCGGGTCGGCGTAGTCCGGGTTCACCCAGGACAGTTGCTCCTTGGTGAGGCGGCCGCCCCAGTACTCGATGATCATCTGCGAGGAGGTGGGGCTGCACCAGGCCTCGCCGCCGTTGTCGTACTCGGGGTACTGGCCCTTGTGGATCTCCTGCGAGTAGCGCGGGACGATCAGCTCCTTGGCCAGGCCGGGCTCGGTGGCCGGAACGGTGAAGCGGTCGGGGATGTCGGAGCCCATGGCGCCGAGCCGCCACACGGTCGGGGTGAGCTTGGTGCCGGGCCTGCGGTAGAGGGTCAGACGCAGGCGGTAGGAGACGATCCGCAGGCCCGAGGCGGGGTCGTCGAGGGCCAGCGTGTCCGTCCAGACGGTGCTGGTGCCGTCGCTCTGGTCGTCCACGGAGGTGCGCCGGATGTCCTGGTCGCCGGCCGCCCAGCGGCCCATCACGTACCAGGGGCTGTCCGTGCCGTCGGAGTACGTCGCTTTGAGCTCGACCTGCAGCCAGGTGCCGCCGGGGGTGTGCGCGTTCCAGGAGGCGATGACCTCGGTGCTGGGGACGGAGAGCCGGTGGACGGGGGACGTCCAGACGGCGTACTCCCAGGCGGCGGTGCGGCCGGTGTGCGGGTCGGTGTAGTCGGTGGTGCCGGCGGGCTTGGCGATCACCACGCCGGGGCGGGTGCCGGCGACGGCGCGGGTGCCGCGGGCGGTGCCGGAGCGCCAGTCGGTGTACGTGACCCAGGCCCGGTTGTCCACGGGGCGGGCGGGAGCCCGGCCGCCGGCGGCGCCGACCGGAGGGACGGTGGTCATGCTGCTCGCGGACGCCGGGGCGGCGCCGCCCGCGACGGCGGCGACGACGGCTGCGGCCAGGAGGGTTCTGCGGGACGGCTGTTCGGCTCTGCTCATGGGTGGAGGACCCCCAAGGTGTCGAGTCGGGGCAGGACCGTGCGGGGCCGGCCGGACGGCGTGCGTCCACCGGTTGGAGCGGGTGTGCGCCCACTATGAACACAGCGGGACGGGCCTGGCCAGCACCCGGGGCCGTGCCGCGCCGACCGACATCGGACTCGACCAGTGGAGGGCTTAGAGTTCACCCGTCGGTCCCCCCTCCTCCACCCCTGGAACCAGCCATTCACGCTCCCCTGGAATCGGCCCTGCACGCGCTCGCCTCCCGCATCCGCCGGCTCCCGCCCTCCTGCGGCCCGGTGCGGCTGGTGGGCGTCGACGGGCATGCCGGGTCCGGAAAGTCCACCTTCGCCATGGAGCTGGCCCGGGCGCTGGGCGGTGCGCCGGTGCTGCGGCTGGACGACATCGCCAGCCACGAGCAGCTGTTCGACTGGACGGAGCGGCTGCTCAGCCAGGTGATCGAGCCGCTCCGCCGGGGGGCGACCGCCCACTATTCCCCCTACGACTGGCGGACCCGGCGCTTCGGTCCGGCCCGCGCGCTGCCGCCCGCTCCGGTGATCCTGGTCGAGGGCGTGGGCGCGGGGCGGCGGGCACTGCGGCCGCATCTGGCGCTGCTGCTGTGGATGGACCTGCCCGCAAAGGAGGCCTGGGCCCGCGGCCGGGCACGGGACGGCGAGGAGCAGCGGGAGTTCTGGGACGGGTGGGTCAGGGCGGAGCGCGAGCACTTCGCACGCGACCCCTCGCGCCCGTACGCCGACCTTCTGGTGCGGCAGCGCGAGGAGGGGTACGAGGTGCTCCAGGGACCTGTTGTGACGGGTGAGTTGGGCTCCTCCTGTACGGACGGTGACGGGCCGTCCGCGATGTGTTGAACTTGTGAAGAAGGGTGTCGGACAAGCGTCCTGAGTGCTCCAACTCGGCTTGACCCAAAGCCCGTACAGGTCTTACGTTCTCGGTGTGCGACTCACCGAGTCGCCGCCAGACGCGAAGCCCCCGGTTGTTCCCCCGTGATCGGGGGCTTCGTTCTGTCCACTTCACATTTCCCGGACGCCGAGCGGCATCTCGTGCTCACCCTGGGTGAGCATGTCCGGCCTCCGCCGCCTCCGCCGGTCCCCTCCACGACCTGCACGGCGCACTGGGTCAGGCCCCGCCCTCGCAGGTACGATGCACCCCGGTGCGACCTACGGACACTGCTTCGCGCACCTTGCAACTCCGGTCCGCGGCACAGCGGTTCGACCAGAGGCAGCCGTCGGGCGAGGGGCCCGGCGGCAGACCGACGGGGGCACGGTTTGTGGGGGACGTGATGGACTTCGGCACGCAGGGCCCGCAGGCCCCGGCCGACCTCGCCTGGCTGCGAGGCGTGGACGCCTACACCATGGGCGCGTATCCGCAGGCCGAGGAGGAGTTCCGCACCGCGGTGCGGCTCGACCCGGGGATGGCCGACGCCTGGCTGGGGCTGCACGCGCTGCGCGTGGACACGACGACCGCGCTGCTGCGCATGTTCCGCTACCGGGACCGCTTCGGCGAGCAGCGCGCCCGGCACCGACGCACCCTCAACTCCTGGTACTGGCTGGGCTGGTGGGTGCAGCCGGTGCTGGAGAAGCCCCGCGACCTGCTGCTGGCGCACGCCTCCCACTGGCTGGACGGCCGGCACGTGCCGGAGCTGGACCGGGCGCTCGCCGGGCTGCCCCCGGTGGACACCGACCCGCAGGTCCGCTTCCTGCACGCCTGCCGCGCCTACCTGGTCAAGGACTGGGAGCAGCTCGTCCGGCACACCGACCCGCTGCTCGACGACCCCATGCTCGGCATCGAGGCCGGCCTGTTCGGCGGCATGGCCCGGGTGCGCCTGGAGATGTACGGGCAGGCCGAGCCGCTGCTGTCGGCGGCCCTCATGCGCTGCCGCAGCGAGCAGCCGCAGCGCAAGGAGCTGCGCTACTGGCTCGCGCGGGCGCACGAGGGCACCGGCCGGAGCGCCGCCGCGCTCCCCCTGTACCGGGCCGTGCACCGAGTCGATCCGGCGTTCATGGACACCTCGGCCCGGCTCGCGGCGATCGCCGAGGGCGACGGCTACGACGACTCGGCCGACCTGGCCACCGCCACGCTCACCGACGTGGGCCAGGACGTGCTGGACGGCCCGGACACCCTCGATCCGCTGTTCGGCACCGAGGGGCGTGAGCTGCGGCTCGGCGATCCCGGGGCACCGCCGGTGACCACGCCGCCGGGCGGCGGGTCCGGGGTGCGGGAGCGGGCGGGCGCGACGGCCTCCCCCGTGCCCACCGGGCCCACCGACGCGGCGTTACTCGAGGAGGCGCTCGCCGAGCTCGAGCGCATGGTGGGCCTGGAGCCGGTCAAGCGCCAGGTCAAGGCGCTGTCGGCGCAGTTGAACATGGCCCGGCTGCGGGCCGGGCAGGGGCTGCCGGTGCAGCCGCCCAAACGGCACTTCATCTTCTCCGGACCCTCCGGCACCGGAAAGACCACCGTGGCCCGGATCCTCGGCCGGGTCTTCTACGCCCTCGGACTCCTCGGCGGCGACCACCTGGTGGAGGCCCAGCGGGCCGACCTGGTCGGCGAGTACCTGGGGCAGACCGCCGTCAAGGCGAACGAACTGATCGACTCCGCGCTCGGCGGCGTGCTCTTCGTCGACGAGGCGTACGCGCTGTCCAACTCCGGCTACGGCAAGGGCGACGCCTACGGCGACGAGGCGCTGCAGGTGCTGCTGAAGCGGGCCGAGGACAACCGCGACCACCTGGTGGTGATCCTGGCCGGCTATCCCGAGGGCATGGACCGCCTGCTGGCCGCCAACCCGGGCCTGTCCTCGCGCTTCACCACCCGCATCGACTTCCCCTCCTACCGGCCCCTGGAGCTGGTGGAGATCGGCAAGGTGCTGGCCGCGGAGAACGGCGACGTCTGGGACGAGGAAGCCCTGGAGGAGCTCCGCTCCATCGCCGGGCACGTCGTGGACCAGGGCTGGATCGACGAGCTGGGCAACGGACGGTTCCTGCGCACGCTGTACGAGAAGAGCTGCGCCTACCGGGATCTGCGGCTGTCGATGTATCCGGGCGAGCTGAGCCGGGAGGACCTGGCGACGCTGCGGCTGCCGGACCTGATGCAGGCGTACGGCGAGGTCCTGTCGGGGCGGGGTCCTCAGGACCTCACCTAGGCGAAGCCCTCAGGACCTCACCCGGGCGAATCCCCGCGGTGCCTCCCCCGCCCCGCCGCGGGCACGAGGGAGGCACCGGTTTGCGTACGGCTAGGCGAGCTGCCGGTGCGCGGGGTCGCGCACCTCGCCCACCAGCATCTCCAGGACGTCCTCCAGGGCGACCAGGCCCAGCACCTTGCCGGAGGCGTCGGTCACCTGGGCGAGGTGCGTGGCCGCCCGCCGCATCACCGTGAGGGCGTCGTCCAGGGGGAGTTCCGGGCGCAGGGTCGTCATCCGGCGCCACAGCCGCTGCGGCACCGCCCGGTCGGAGTCCTCCACATCGAGCACGTCCTTCACATGCAGGTAGCCCATGAAGGCGCCGTCGCCCACCGCTATCGGGAACCGGCTGTAGCCCGTACGGGCGGTCAGCTCCACGATCTGCGCGGGGGTCACCGCCGGGTCGACCGTGACCAGGGACTCGCGCTTCAGCAGGACGTCCGTCACCGGGCGGGAGCCCAGCTCCAGGGCGTCCTCGAGGCGCTCGGCCTCCTCAGGATCGAGCAGACCCGCCTGGCCGGCGTCCTCCACCAGCCGGTTGAGCTGCTCGCTGGTGAAGACGGCCTCCACCTCGTCCTTCGGCTCGACCCGGAACAGCCGCAGCACCGCGTGCGCGCAGGCGCCGAGGGCCACGGTGACCGGGCACAGCCGGGCGAACCACACCAGGCCGGGGCTGAGCCACAGCGCGGTCTTCTCGGGGGCCGCCATGGCGAGGTTCTTCGGCACCATCTCGCCGATGACCAGATGGCAGAAGACCACCACGGCGAGCGCGATGACATAGCCCAGCGGATGGACCATGCCGTGCGGCAGATGGATCCAGGTGAAGACCGGCTCCAGCAGCCGGGCGACGGTGGGTTCGGCGACCGCGCCCAGCGTCAGCGAGCAGACGGTGATGCCGAACTGGGCCGCCGCCATCATCTGCGGCAGATGCTCCAGGCCGTAGAGGACCTGGCGGGCGCGGGCCGTGCCGAGCGGCTCGATCTGGCTGCGGCGGACCGACACGAGCGCGAACTCGGCGCCGACGAAGAACCCGTTGGCGAGCACGAGCAGCGCGGCGAAGAGAAGTTGCAGCACGCTCATCCCGCCGCCTCCACCAGCGGCAGCGGCGCGGTGCGGACCAGCCGGACGCGTTCGGCGCGGTAGTGGCCGACCCGGCGCACCGACAGCTGCCAGCCGGGCAGCTCGGCCCGGTCGCCGACGGCGGGGATCCGGCCGAGCAGGTCGGCGACCAGGCCGGCGACCGTCTCGTACGGGCCCTCGGGGGCGTCGAGTCCGATGCGCAGCAGAACGTCCAGGCGGGCGCTGCCGTCGACGTCCCAGGCCGGGTTGCCGTCCTCGGGCGGGGCGGCGATCAGCTCGGGGGCGTCGTGGCCGTCGTGCTCGTCGCGGACCTCGCCGACGATCTCCTCGACGATGTCCTCCAGGGTGACGACACCGGCGGTGCCGCCGTACTCGTCGACGACCACGGCGATCGGCTGCTCGCTGCGCAGCCGGGTCAGCAGCGGACGCACCGGCAGGGTCTCCGGGACGAGCAGCGCCGGGCGGGCGATCTCGTGCACCGGGGTGCGCAACCGGTCGGCCGCCGGCACCGCGAGGGCGTCCTTGAGGTGGACCATGCCGGTGATCTCGTCGATCCGCTCCCGGTAGACGGGGAAGCGGGACAGTCCGGTGGCCCGGGTGAGGTTCACCACGTCCTGCGCGGTGGCCGAGGCCTGGAGGGCGCTGACCTTGACACGCGGGGTCATCACGTGCTGGGCGGTGAGCCCGCCCAGGGACAGGGTCCGCACGAACAGGTCGGCGGTGTCCTGTTCCAGGGCTCCGGCCCGCGCCGAGTGCCGGGCCAGGGAGACCAGCTCGCCGGGGGTGCGGGCGGAGGCCAGCTCCTCGGCGGGCTCGATGCCGAGCAGCCGCACCAGGCGGTTGGCGACCGCGTTCAGCCCGGCGATGACCGGGCGGAACACGCGGGCGAAGACGTGCTGGGGGCCGGCCACGAAGCGCGCGACCTGGAGCGGGCGGGAGACCGCCCAGTTCTTGGGCACGAGTTCGCCGATCACCATCTGCACGGCCGAGGCCAGCAGCATGCCGATGACGACCGAGACGCCGGGCACGGCACCGCCGGGGATGCCGATCGCCTTCAGCGGGCCGTCCAGGAGCTGGGCGAGCGCCGGTTCGGCGAGCATGCCGACGACCAGGGAGGTGATGGTGATGCCGAGCTGGGTGCCGGAGAGCTGGAACGACAGCTCCTTGAGGGCGGCGACCACGCGGCGGGCGCGGCGGTCGCCGTCCGCGGCGGCCTGCTCGGCGTCCTGTCGCTCGACGGTGACCAGGCCGAACTCGGCGGCCACGAAGAATCCGTTGGCGAGAATCAGCAGGAACGCGGCTGCGAGAAGCAGCAGAGGGATGGTCATGATGCCGCCGCCTCCGCACGGGCGCGGACTCGGTCCGCGCTATGTCGGCAGGGGGCGGCGCAGGTACTGCAGGACGATCCGTCCATCGCCGGAGGGAGTCACTCCTCGGGTAGCAGGAGCCCCTGAGGCACCGGGCGGGGCGACAGGGGCGGAGGCTCTGTGGGAGCGCCTCCGCCCAACAGATTAATCAAGACAGCCCCGGCTGCGGCAGGGTGGACGCCCCGGAGGTGTCCCGGACCTCACCCCTGGGGCGTGTCGGGGTGGGCCGTGGAGCGCTCCTCGGCCAGCGCCCGCAGGGCCCGCGCGTCGGCGAGGGCCTGCTGCCGGGCGATGCCGGGCTGGATGCCGAGCGCGGGCAGGCTGGTGCCGTCGCTGAGGTCGAGGAACACCCAGGGGTCACCCGGACGGAGATGCACCTGGAGGATCTCCGCCCACTCCAGCCGGCGCCTTGAGGCGATGTTGACGACGGTGACACCGCTGTCGTCGGCGACGACTTTCGGCCGCGCCAGCATCAGCAGGACGCCGGCCAGCAGGGCGGCGGTGAACACGAAGCTGATCCGCTCGCCGGGGCCGAGCTGCGGCAGCAGCACCGCGATCACGGTGATCACCACGAAGATCGCGGCGGCCGCCGTGAGCAGCACCGCGCGGGTGCGCGTGGGCCGGAAGGTGACCGGCAGGTCGGGCAGCTCAGACATCTCGCGCGTCTCCCGGTTACGGCTCTCGATGCGGCTCGTGAAGGCGATGCGGCTCGCGGCGGGGTGCTCACAGGCGGCAGGCGTGGATGGCCGTGGTGAGGATGGCGCGGGCGCCGATGTCGTAGAGGTCGTCCATGATCCGCTGGGCCTCCTTCGCCGGGACCATGGCGCGCACGGCGACCC
This sequence comes from Streptomyces thermospinosisporus, assembly GCF_039526425.1. Classification (NCBI taxonomy): domain Bacteria; kingdom Bacillati; phylum Actinomycetota; class Actinomycetes; order Kitasatosporales; family Streptomycetaceae; genus Streptomyces; species Streptomyces thermospinosisporus. Next base: position 67,522 of record NZ_BAAAIZ010000011.1, on the reverse strand, counting down.
AGCCCTCGTTGTGCAGCGGGGAGACCGTCGGGGACTCCAGGCCCGGGGTGAGGGCGACGGCCTTCTCGAGCTGCTCGACGCGGCAGTCGTAGTCCATCATCACGTAGGTGCGGGCCACCAGGACGCCCTGCAGGCGGCGCAGGAACTGCTGCACCTTGGACTCGACGTTCTCGTCGGCCCCTTCGGCGCCGTTGGTGCGGCGGATCACGACCGCCTCGGACTTCATGATCGGGTCGCCGAAGGCCTCCAGGCCCGCGTTGCGCAGCGAGGTGCCGGTCTCCACCACGTCGGCGATGACCTCGGCGACGCCGAGCTCGATGGCGGTCTCCACGGCGCCGTCCAGGTGGACGACGGAGGCGTCGATGCCGTTGTCCTTCAGGTGCTTGCCGACGATGCCCTCGTAGGAGGTGGCGACCGTCCTGCCGTTCAGGTCGGCGAGGGTGTGCACGGTGCCGGGCTTGGTGGCGTAGCGGAAGGTGGAGCGGGCGAAGCCGAGGGCGAGGATCTCCTCGGCGTCGGCGCCGGAGTCGACGAGCAGGTCGCGGCCGGTGATGCCGATGTCGAGGCGGCCGGAGGAGACGTAGATCGCGATGTCGCGGGGGCGGAGGTAGAAGAACTCCACCTCGTTCTCCGGGTCGACGATCCGCAGTTCCTTCGACTCCCGGCGCTGCTGGTAGCCGGCCTCATGCAGCATCTCCGCCGCAGGGCCGGAGAGTGAACCCTTGTTGGGGACGGCGATGCGCAGCATGAGGTCGGCTTCCTTTGCGTGACGGGGGTGTCGGCGTGTCGAACGGGTGTGTTTACAGGTGGGCGTAGACGTCGTCGAGGGAGATGCCGCGGGCGACCATCATCACCTGGACGTGGTACAGCAGCTGCGAGATCTCCTCGGCGGCCGCCTCCTTGCCCTCGTACTCGGCGGCCATCCAGACCTCGGCGGCCTCCTCGACGACCTTCTTGCCGATGGCATGGACCCCCTTGTCCACCAGCTCGGCGGTGCGGGAGGTGGCGGGGTCGCCGTGGGCGGCCTTGTGCTGGAGCTCCGTGAAGAGCTCCTCGAACGTCTTCTTGGACATGGTGGCGCCCACTCTACGCGGTACGGGTGCCCGCCTAGCGCCACGGTTCGGATACCGAGCGGAGCGTCGCCGCCGTCGCGACCGCCGCGGTCACCGCCTCGTGGCCCTTGTCCTCGCTGGAGCCCTCGAGTCCGGCGCGGTCCAGGGCCTGCTCCTCGGTGTCGCAGGTGAGCACGCCGAAGCCGACGGGCACACCGGCGTCGACCGAGACCTGGGTGAGGCCCTGGGTGACGCCCTGGCACACGTAGTCGAAGTGCGGGGTGCCGCCGCGGATGACCACGCCGAGGGCGACGATCGCGTCGTAGCCCCGGCCGGCGAGGACCTTGGCGACGACGGGCAGCTCCCAGCTGCCGGGGACCCTCAGCAGGGTCGGCTCGTCGATGCCCAGGTCGTGCAGGGCGCGCAGCGCGCCGTCCACCAGCCCGTCCATCACCTTCTCGTGCCACTGCGCCGCGATGACGGCGACCCGGAGGTCACCCACATTGCGTACGGTCAGCTCCGGTGCACCCTTGCCGCTCACGTTGCTCCTCGGGAATTTCTGTTACTGGTTGCCGCAGGTGGGCACGTGTCTTACTGGTCTCACTGGTTGCCGCAGGCGGGCACGGTCGGTCCGTCCAGCCAGGGCAGGTCGTGACCCATCCGGTCCCGCTTGGTGCGCAGGTAGCGCAGGTTGTGCTCGCCCGCGGTGACGGGCATCGGCTCACGGCCGGTGACCTCGATGCCGTGGCGGACGAGCGCCGCGGACTTGTCGGGGTTGTTGGTCATCAGGCGGACGCTGCGCACGCCGAGGTCGGCGAGGATCTGCGCGCCGGCGCCGTAGTCGCGGGCGTCGGCGGGCAGGCCGAGTTCGAGGTTGGCGTCCAGGGTGTCCCGGCCGCGCTCCTGCAGCTCGTAGGCGCGCAGCTTGGACATCAGGCCGATGCCGCGGCCCTCGTGTCCGCGCAGGTAGACGACGACGCCCCGGCCCTCGGCCTGTATCCGGTCCAGGGAGGCGTCCAGCTGGGGGCCGCAGTCGCAGCGCAGTGAGCCGAACACGTCACCGGTGAGGCATTCGGAGTGCATGCGCACCAGTACGCCCTCGCCGTCGCCGAGGTCGCCGTGGACGAGGGCGACGTGCTCGACCCCGTCGACGGTGGAGCGGTAGCCGTAGGCGGTGAAGGCGCCGTGGGAGGTGGGCAGGCGGACCTCGGCCTCGCGGCGGACGGTGGGTTCGCTGCTGCGGCGGTAGGTGATCAGGTCCTCGATGGAGATGATCGACAGGCCGTGCTTGCGGGCGAACGGGATCAGCTCCGGCAGCCGCAGCATCTGCCCGTCCTCACCGGCGATCTCGACGATGGCTCCGGCGGGCCGCAGCCCGGCGAGGCGGGCGAGGTCGACGGCTGCCTCGGTGTGGCCGTTGCGGGCCAGCACGCCGCCGGGGCGGGCGCGCAGCGGGAAGATGTGCCCGGGGCGCACCAGGTCGTCGGGCCCGGCGGTGCCGCTCGCCAGGAGCTTCAGGGTGGCGGCGCGGTCGGCGGCGGAGATGCCGGTGGTCACCCCGTGGGCGGCGGAGGCGTCCACGGAGACGGTGAACGCCGTGCGCATCGACTCGGTGTTGTCCTCGACCATCTGCGGGAGCTTCAGCCGGTCCAGCTCCTCGCCCTCCATGGGGGCGCAGATCAGGCCGCGGCACTCGCTCATCATGAAGGCCACGATCTCGGGGGTGACCTTCTCGGCCGCGATGACGAGGTCGCCCTCGTTCTCGCGGTCCTCGTCGTCGACCACGACGACGGGGCGGCCGGCCGCGATGTCGGCGATGGCCTGCTCGACGGGGTCGAGGGTGAAGTCCTCGGGGCCCTCGGTGCTGTACAGGATCGGTGCCGCGGTCATGCGGACGCTCCTTCCAGGGCGGGCCGCGCGTCGCGGGAGCGCAGCCACCAGTCGCGCAGGCCCCACAGGACGAGCGCGCCGTAGACGATGTAGACGAAGCCGGAGAATGCGAAGCCGTTGGCGAAGTTCAGCGGGACGCCGACGAGGTCGACGAGCAGCCAGGCGAACCAGAACTCGACCATGCCGCGGGCCTGGGCGTACATGGCGACGATGGTGCCGACGAAGATGTAGGCGTCGGGCCAGGGGTCCCAGGACAGCGACGGGTAGAGGGTGAACAGCCCGCCGACGGCGAGGGTGCCGAGGGCGGCGGCACCGGCCAGGGTGCCGCGCTCGCGCCAGGTGGCGAAGCGGACGGCGATCGTCCCGTCCTGCGCCCGCTCCTGGCCGCGGCGCCACTGGGCGAAGCCCCAGGCGGCGACCAGCATGACGACGATCTGCTTGCCGGCGCTGCCGGAGAGGTGGGCGGTGGCGAAGGCGGCGAAGAGGATCAGCCCGGAGAGGAACTGGGCGGGCCAGGTCCACAGGGAGCGCCGCCAGCCGAGGGCGAGGCCGATCAGGCCGATCACATTGCCGGTCATGTCGGACCACTTGATGTGCTGGCCGAGGAGAGTGAACGCCTCGGAGTTCAGCCAGTTCACCGCACGGCCCCCTCGCCGAGGGCGCGGTCGCCGATCATCCGCTCGACGTACTTGGCGATCACGTCCACCTCGAGGTTGACCGGGTCCCCGGGCTGCTTGATGCCGAGGGTGGTCAGCGCGAGCGTGGTGGGGATCAGGCTGACGGTGAAGAAGTCGGGGCCGGCGTCGACCACGGTGAGGCTGATGCCGTCGACGGTGATGGAGCCCTTCTCCACGACGTAGCGGGAGAGGCCCGCGGGCAGGGAGATCTTCACGATCTCCCAGTTCTCGGACGGCTTGCGCTCGAGGATCTCGCCGGTGCCGTCGACATGGCCCTGCACGATGTGGCCGCCGAGACGGGCGCCGAGGGCCATGGGGCGTTCGAGGTTGACGCGGGAGCCGACGGTCAGCGCGCCGAGGCTGGAGCGGTTGAGGGTCTCGGCCATCACGTCGGCGGTGAACTCGTCGCCCTCGTGCTCGACGACGGTGAGGCAGACGCCGTTGACGGCGATGGAGTCTCCGTGCTTGGCGCCCTCGGTGACGACGGGTCCGCGCAGCCGGAAGCGACAGGCGTCGTCGAGGGTCTCGACGGCGATGACCTCGCCCAGTTCTTCGACGATTCCGGTGAACACTTCCCGGGTCCTCCTGCCTCTTCGGGCACGGACTCCGGGGCTGCCGATGACGGCAGAAGGTACGGACCGGGACACCGCCTGCGACGCCGGTCCACGGGTCGCCTCGACGGCGAACCGGTACGGCGGCGCGCATGGATGCCCGCCCGCCGCGCACTGCCTCCCATCCGGACTTTCACCGTCGGTCCAGGAGTTTCACCTGGTCAACCGGCCGCTGGAGGCGACCGGGTCGCGGACTGTAACCGCCGGTTCGGACTTTCACCGACCCCGGAGTGCGCTGCTACTGGTACAGGGCCAGTGTGCCACGGCCGGAGGTCGTCGAAGCGCGTGGGGGGTGTGGGGTGGCTCACAGCCGGTGACAGAGCCCCTCCCCAGCGTGGCACAGCACCCCAACTCCCCCGATTCGGGACACGTTTGAGCGGTCATCGAGATTGGTCCATACCTATTGACGGCGTGGTCTAGTCCTCTTAGGGTCTCGGGCAACTTCCGTCGAGAGGAACCGACCGTGCCGTCCCCTCACCGCCACCAGCGGCGCCCGGTGAAGCAGCACGCGGACGTCAAGACGCCGATCCCGGTGGGCGGTTGGGCCGGGACCGGCGGCTGCTTCGAGCCGGACGGCACCCGGGTGGACGGCCGCACCGACATCGGACTGCCGTACTGCACCCGCGGGTTCAAGAACGTCACCGGCGGCACCACGGTGTGGAGTTCGGCCGGTTCCCGCTCGGCGGCTCCGACTACCCGTCCGGCGGGAGCAGGGACCCTGCTGACGCGGGTCGCCCTCGATGAGACCGGCCCGGCGGCGGTGACGACGGCCCTTGCCCGCCGCCGGGTCACACCACACGCGTTCCGTGCAGGTGCGGGCCGCGGTGATCCCGGACAAGCTGGACTGCGTACGTCGTCAGCCGGCGCGCGCCGGAGTGCCCGCCCCAGGACGCCCCCGATGGCTCCGCCAGGGATGTCACGAACGGAGCGGTCGTCCCGTCCTGGCTGACGAGCGGCGCTCCAGCAGGGGACGCCCGGTGTCCGAAGGAGCTGAACAGCGATGACCACGATCCTGGTGACCGGCGGTACCGGAACACTCGGCAGACACGTCTGCGAACGGCTGCGGTCGGCCGGGCACGAGGTGCGGGTGCTCAGCCGGCACTCCCAGCCCTACGCCGTCGACCTGCGCGAGGGCGGGCCGGCGCTGGACCGGGCCGTCGCGGACGTGGAGACGATCGTGCACTGCGCGACCAGCCCGCGCGGTGGTGACGAGCAGCCCACGCGGAATCTGATCGCCGCGGCGCAGCGGGCCGGGGTGGCGCACCTCGTGTACATCTCGATCGTCGGCGTGGACCGCGTGCCGTTCCCGTACTACCGCTCCAAGCTCGCGGTGGAGCGGCTGGTGGAGGATTCCGGCCTGGGCTGGACCATCCTGCGCACGACCCAGTTCCACGATCTGGTCTTCAGGTTGCTCCAGGCCCTGTCGAAGGCGCCGGTGCTGCTGCTCCCGGCCCGGGTGAAGGACCAGCCGATCGAGGTCACCGAGGTCGCCGAGCGGCTGGCCGAGCTGGCCCAGGGGGCGCCCGCGGGGCGGGTCGGCGAGATGGGCGGCCCCGAGGTGCGCACGTTCGAGTCGCTGGCCGAGTCGTATCTGCGGGCCACGGGCCGCCGCCGGGCGGTCGTCAAGGTGCCGCTGGCAGGTCAGGCCTACCAGGCCTTCCGGGCGGGCGGCCATCTGACCCCGGACCACGCGGTGGGCAAGCGGACGTTCGAGGACTATCTGGCGGAGCACGCGAGGCGGAGCGGCAGACGCAAGGGCTGAGGCCCCTTCGCCCGGATCGGATCTCCAGGCGACTGCGCCCGGATCAGCGCGCCGGCGCGGGGGCGCCGAACAGCTCGTCCTGGGCGCGGTCGCGGACGGTCAGCAGCGCGCCCCGCAGCACGGCCGCACCGCCCAGGACGCTGGGCCGCACCTCGGTGGGCAGCGGCGACATGGATCCCAGCCGCTGCTCCACCCGGCGGGCCAGCTCCTCTCCCCCGGCCTGCCCGATCTCGCCGCCCAGCACCACGCACCCCGGGTCCA
>NZ_BAAAIZ010000011.1:0-61239 GCF_039526425.1 Streptomyces thermospinosisporus | reverse complement strand
CGGGCACGGTCGCCGGGCTGGCGCTGGTGTATCTGGTGCCGCCGGTGGCGGCGGTGGCGGGCGCGGCGGCGGGGAACGGGCCGGCCGTGGCCGCCGGTGCGGCGTCGCGGGGATCCGCCGCCTCCAGCACCCGCACGGCCGCCCGTACCGCTCCGGCCGCCGGCGGGTCCGCGTCCGGCTCCGGTGGGACACCGTGCCGTGCCGCCAGCTCCGCGACCGCGGGCGCTCCCACCAGGGAGTAGAAGCCCCCGCCGCAGTCCGTGGCCGAGGGCAGGCCGCTGGTGCCGGGGACCGGGAGGAAGCCGATCTCGCCGGTGCCGCCCGAGGCGCCCCGGCGCAGCGCGCCGTCCAGGATCACGGCCGCTCCGGTGCCGTGCCCCAGCCACAGCAGGACGAAGGTGCCGCGGTCGCGGGCGGCGCCGTCGCGCTGCTCGGCCAGCGCGGCGAGGTTGGTCTCGTTCTCCACGCTGACGCGGGCCCCGGGCAGCCGGTCCTGGAGGGCGGCCACCAGGCGGCGGTGCCAGGCGGGCAGTTTCGAGGTGTCCCGCAGCTCGCCGGTCGCCGGGTCGATCAGGCCCGGGGCGCCGATGCCCACGCTGTGCAGCCGGTCCGCGCCGGCCTCCTTCAGGGTCCGCTCGACCAGCGCCACGGCCTGCTCCACGGCGGGTTCCGTGCCGTCCTTCCCGGTGATCGGCACGGAGGCCTCGGCGAGCACCTCTCCCGCCAGGTCGCTGACCACCACGGCGACGCCCTCGGTGCGCACATCGAGCGCGGCCAGGTGCGCCCGGCCGCCGACGATGCCGTAGAGCTTGGCGTTGGGTCCGCGCCGCTGCCTCCCCGCCTCCCCCACGACGGCGACGAGTCCGGCGGCCGTGAGGCGTTCGATCAGGTCCGCCACGGTCGGCCGGGACAGGCCGGTGAGCTGCTTGAGCTGCGCTGCCGTCAGCGGGCCCCGTTCCTGGAGCAGGCCCAGTGCGAGCCGGTCGTTGATGGCTCGGGCGGTACTGGGGGATGCGGGCATGGCGGGATCCTAGCCGGAAAACCCTTATCTTTCAGGCAGGGTTCCTGATAGTTTACGGCGGCGCCACGGCACGGGCCGTGGCGCGCGTACGCGCGGGTCCGCGGGAGGCCGGGCGCGGACGCGTGGATCCGGACCGGTGATCGGGAGGGGCGGGGACGATGAGTGCGGTGATCCACCAGCAGCGTGAGGTGAAGCGGGCGCGGTACGCCGTCGCCGCCGTGTTCGCCGTGCACGGCGCCGTGACCGGGTCGTTCGCCACCCGGGTCCCGTGGATCCAGGACCATGCCGGGGTCGGCGCGGGCGGGCTGGGCATCGCCCTCGCCTTTCCGGCGATCGGCGCCTCGCTGGCGATGCCGCTGGCCGGGCGCATCAGTCACCGCTTCGGCGCCCGCAACGCCCTGCGCGGGCTGATCGCCCTGTGGACGCTGGCGCTGGTCCTGCCGTCGCTCGCGCCGGGCATGGCGGCGCTCTGCCTCGCCCTGTTCGTCTTCGGGGCCACGGCCGGCATGGCCGACGTGGCCATGAACGCCCTCGGTGTGGAGGTGGAGAACCGCCTCGACCGGTCGATCATGTCGGGGCTGCACGGCATGTGGAGCGCGGGCGCGCTGATCGGTTCGGCGGCCGGCACGCTGGCCGCGCATCTCGGGGCGGACGCCCGCCTGCACCATGCGCTGGCCGCCGCCGTGCTGACCGCGGTGGGCGTCGCTGCCTGCGCCTGGGTGCTGGATCTGCAGCCCGCCGCGGACGAGGAGCCTCCGCCGCGGTTCGCGCTGCCGCCCCGCTCGGCGCTGCTGATCGGCGCGATCGGGTTCTGCGCGGTGTTCGCGGAGGGTGCCAGCCTGGACTGGTCGGCGGTCTTCCTGCGCGACGAGCTGGGCACCTCGGCCGGTCTCGCCGCAGCCTGCACCACCGGTTTCACGCTCACCATGGCGATCGCACGGATCGCCGGGGACCGGGTGGTGGACCGCTTCGGCGCGGTGCGCACGGTCCGCGTCAGCGGGATCGTCGCGGTGGCCGGCGGGCTGCTGATCGTGCCGGCGGAGCACCCCGCGGCGGCGATGACCGGGTTCGCGCTGATGGGGCTCGGCATCGCGGTGGTGGTGCCGCTGTGCTTCGCGGCGGCGGGCCGCAGCGGCTCCAACCCGAGCCTGGCGATCGCCGGTGTCGCGACGATCACCTACACCTCGGGGCTGATCGCCCCCGGCGCCATCGGTCTGCTGGCCCAGGCGACCAGCCTGGTGGTGTCGTTCGTGCTGGTCACGGTGCTCTCCTGCGGCGTCGCCTCGTTCGCGGGCGTGCTGCGCGCCGGGGACCGTCCGAAGGTCACGCGTCCGGGCGCAGCAGTTCCCGAGCCGCGGCCCTGAAGGCATCGCTCCAGGGCGCCGGGCGCAGCGTGGCGGCGTCCAGCCGCACCAGCACCCGGCTGCCCCGGGCGTAGGTGACCGTCCCGTCCGCCGAGCAGAAGCGGAAGCCATAGGTGAGGCCGGTGGTGCCGAGCCGGTCCAGCCACAGGTGGACGGCGTAGTCGCCGGTGCGGGTGACCGGCGACTCGTAGGTGATCCGCAGTTCCTTGACCGCGTTGCAGGCGTCGCCGGCCGCCGCCCAGTCGCCCTCGAAGCGGATGCCCTTGTCCTGCCACAGCTCGGTCCAGGCCCGCTCGACCAGCAGCGGGTAGCGGGCGTTGTGCAGCAGGCCCAGCGCGTCCAGGTCGTCGAAGTGGACGGTGACGGGGATCAGCCGTCCGTAGGTGAGGACGGGAGCGGGCGGGGCTTCGGCGGTCACAGATGGTCTCCTGGGGACGGCGAGACGGTCTTGCGGTGGAACGTTCAACCACCCCATCCTAAGCAGGCGCTCAGCACCCCCTGGGACCAGGGACAATGGTCGGCGCACTGCCCGCCCCACGACGAAAGCGAACCCACTCATGGATCTCGGCGTCCGCTGGAAACTGCACGGCGACGGACGCACCCCGGCTCCCGGTGCCGTCGTCCGCCCGGACGAACGGCTCTCCTGGCCCCGCACCGCGGGCCTCGGCGCGCAGCACGTGGTCGCGATGTTCGGAGCGTCCTTCGTGGCGCCCGTGCTCATGGGTCTCGACCCCAACCTCGCGATCATGATGTCGGGTGTCGCCACCATGGTGTTCCTGCTCGCCACCCGCGGCCGGGTGCCGAGCTACCTCGGCTGCTCCCTGTCCTTCGTCGGGGTCGCCGCCGTGATCCGGGCCGACGGGGGCTCCAGCGCCACGGTGACCGGCGCCGTGCTGGTGGTCGGTGTCGCGCTGTTCCTCGCCGGACTGGCCGTGCAGCGCTTCGGGGCGCGGATCATCCACGCCGCGATGCCGCCGGTCGTCACCGGCGCGGTGGTCATGCTGATCGGCTTCAACCTGGCCCCGGTGACGGCCACCACCTACTGGCCGCAGGACCAGTGGACGGCGCTCCTGGTGATGCTGTTCACCGGTCTGGCCGTGGTCTGCCTGCGCGGCTTCTGGTCCCGCATCGCGATCTTCCTGGGACTGGTCTTCGGCTACGGGCTCTCCTGGGCCCTGGACCGGATCTTCGGGACGATCCACTCGGTGGACGGCAGCGGCAAGGTCACCGACCACTGGCGTCTGGACCTCTCCGCGGTCGGCCAGGCCGACTGGATCGGGCTGCCCTCGGTGCACGCCCCGTCCTTCGAGTGGTCGGCGATCCTGGTCGCGCTGCCGGTGGTCATCGCGCTGATCGCGGAGAACGCCGGACACGTCAAGGCGGTCGGCGAGATGACCGGCGACCCGCTGGACGACAAGCTGGGCACCGCCATCTCCGCCGACGGCGTCGGCTCGGTCCTCTCCACGGCGGTCGGCGGCCCGCCCACCACCACCTACTCCGAGAACATCGGCGTGATGGCCGCGACCCGCGTCTACTCCACGGCCGCCTACTGGGCCGCGGCCTGCTTCGCCCTGCTGTTCGGCCTGTGCCCCAAGTTCGGCGCGGTCGTGGCGGCGATCCCCGGCGGGGTGCTCGGCGGGATCACCGTCATCCTCTACGGCATGATCGGCCTGCTCGGCGCCCAGATCTGGATCAACGCCGAGGTGGATCTGCGCAATCCGCTGAACCTGGTGCCGGCCGCCGCGGGCATCATCATCGGCGTCGGCAACGTCTCCCTGGAGATCACCGACACCTTCTCGCTGAGCGGCATCGCGCTGGGCACCGTCGTCGTCATCACCGGCTACCACGCGCTGCGCGCCTTCGCGCCCGCCCACCTCAAGCAGCAGCGCCCCCTGCTCGACGAGGGCACCAGCACCTACGACGAGAGCGGCTCTCAGCGCGCCAGCTCGTAGGCGTACGACGGGGTGAAGGTGCCCGGCGCTCCCCGGCAGCCGTCGGACTCGCCGGGCAGCTTCACCCACAGGTAGGCGTCGATGCGCGACTCGCCGGTGCTGAGCGTCGGGGCGCGGCCGACCTTGCGGCCCGCCGGGTCGCACCACTCGCCGGCCGGCGGGGCACCCGCGCCGTTGCGGCTGGTGTCGATGACCGCGCCGAGGCTCGACGGGCCGCCGAGCGCGGCGAGCACCGCCCGGTTGTGGGCGATCTCGTCGGCGGTGCCGTGGAAGTTGGAGACGTTGCTGAAGATGCCGTCGGAGGAGGCGGTGGAGGCGGCTCCGGCCTGCCGCAGCCAGCCGGCCTGCTCGGCCGGGGAGTTCCAGCCGGAGTGCCCGGCGTCGTAGTAGACCCGCGCCCGCGGATTGGCGCTCTTGATCACACGTCCGGCGCGGGCGAGCGAGGCGAAGCGGTCGGCGCGCCGGCCGGCGGAGAGGCACTCGGCCTGGGCGACGGAGTCGGGTTCGAGGATGACGATGACCTCGCCGCTGCCCAGCCCGGCGGCGAACTTGTCGATCCAGGCGTCGTAGGCGCCGAGGTCCGGTGCCCCGCCCTGGGAGTGGCCGCCGCAGTCGCGGTCCGGTATCGCGTACGGCACGAGCACCGGCACCCGGCCCTGGGCGGCGCCGCCCGCGGTGACCGAGCGGACCCGGGAGGTGACGGTGCCCGGCGAGTAGTCGGCGAACCAGACCGCCGCGGGCTGGTTCGCTATGCGGTCCTTGATGACCGGCTGCCTCGGATCACCGGGGTTGGCCCGCACCCAGTCCAGGACCCGGGACTGCGGGTGCAGATACAGCCGGGTGGAGACGGGCGCCGAACGCGGCTTCCGCTCGGTCTTCCTGGGGCTCGGCCCGGGGCTCGCCTTCTTCTTCGAGGCCTTGGGCGAGGGCGAGGCGGAGGGCGTCGGGGAGGCGGACGGCTGGTGCGGGGGCGGGACCAGCAGCGGCGATGAGGTCACCTCGGGCCGCGCCTCGTCGGAACCGCGCCCCTCCCCCAGGGCGGACACCATCCCCGCCGTGGCGCCGACGGCGACCACGACGGAGGCCGCCGCGACCATCGTGCCGCGCCGGGCGGCGCGTCTGCGCTCGGCCTTCCGCGCGGCCAGGCGCTGCGCACGCAAGCCTGACACCGTACTGCTCCCCTCCCCCGCGGCGGGCGCGTTCCCCCGTTCCGGGGAAGCGCCGGGCCCGCCGCCACTGTCTCCACCCTAAAGGTGGGACTCTGCGCCTATGGCGCAACCCGAGCAAGTCCTCACCCCCGTGGACAGGGTCGTCTCCCGTATGCGCGCCCTGGACGCCGCCCTGCCCGAACGGGACGGGGTCGCCGTGTTCAACCGCGTCTACCTCGCCGTGACCGAGGAGGTGGACCGGCACATCGACGCGGGCAGGTTCGCCGACCCGCGGGCGGCGATCACCCTGGACGAGCTGTTCGCCCGCCGCTATCTGGACGCCGTCGACCCGGTGTCCGAGGACCGGAGCCCGCCGGCCTGCTGGCGCCCGCTGCTGCAGTTCCGCCGCCATCCCGGCGTACGTCCGCTGCAGTTCGCGCTGGCGGGCATCAATGCGCATATCGGCCACGATCTGGCGCTCGCCGTGGTGGACAGCTGCCGTACGCTCGGCTGCGAACCCGTCCAGCTGGAGGACGAGTTCGACCAGGTGGGCGAGATGCTGGTGGCGCTGGAGGAGCGGATCCGCGAGGAGCTGATGCCGGGCCCGGACGTGCTGCAGATCGCCGATCCGCTGACCCATCTGCTCGGTGCCTGGAGCCTGGAAAGGGCCCGGGACGCCGCATGGACGGCGGCCCGGGCCCTGTGGGCGCTGCGGGATCTGCCGGACGTGGCCGAGGAGTTCACCGTCCGGCTGGACACGGCGGTCGGCTTCGCGGGCCGCATCCTGCTCACTCCGCTGCCGGACTGAACGGCCCGTCCCGTCCTCGAGGGCTCAGTCCTCGGGGAGCTCCACGGGCGCGATCTCGTCGTAGAGGTCGCCCGGGCCGGGGTTGGACGGGTCGGTCTCGCCGCCGAAGTGGTGCATCACGCCCCAGACGGCGTTGAGCGCGGTCTGCACGGCGCCCTCGGCCCAGCCGGCCGTCCAGGAGATGTCGTCGCCGGCGAGGAAGATGCCCCGCTTGTCCTCGGGCAGGCGGTCCTGCATGAAGTGGGTGAACAGGCGCCGCTGGTAGCGGTAGTGCCCGGGCAGGTTGGCCTTGAACGCGCCCATGAAGTAGGGCTCGTTCTCCCAGGAGACGGTCACCGGGCTGCCGATGATGTGCTTGCGGATGTCGACCTTGGGGTAGATCTCGCCGAGCGACTTCAGCATGACCTCCATCCGCTCGTTCGCGGACAGCGGCAGCCACTTCAGGCTGTCGTCGCACCAGGTGTAGGACAGGCAGATCACGGCGGGCTTGTCCGGGCCGTTGTCCAGCAGGTAGGTGCCGCGGGTCATGCGGTCGGTGAGCGTCATCGACATGACGTCCCGGCCCGTCGGATTTCCCCTGTCGTCGACGGCCTTGTCCAGCCAGAACGGCCGGTCCACCGGCACGAAGAGCTTCGAGGACTCCATGTAGTGGGTGCGCTCGATCGCGGTCCAGTGGTCGATCGGGAAGAGCGAGTCATCGCAGTCGATCTTGGACAGCAGCATCCAGGACTGGGCGGTGAAGATGGCCGCCCTGTAGGTCCGGATGTCGCCGTTCGCGTCCGTCACGGTGATCCGGTTGCCGGCGGTGCGGTGCAGCCGGGTCACGGCCGGGCGGGGCTTGCCGTCGGCGTGCAGCGACTTCAGCGAGGTGCCGTAAGGCCAGTGGACGATCTTCTCCGGCTCGCGCTCCCACAGGCGCAGCGGCAGCTGCTGGGAACCGCCGACGATGCCCCGGTGGTGGTCGTCGGCCTCGGTGTAGACGACGCGGAGGATCTCCAGGATGGAGTTGGGGAAGTCGGTGTCCCAGCCGCCGGTGCCGAAGCCGACCTGGCCGAAGATCTCGCGGTGCCGGAAGGACTTGAAGGCCTCGGAGTCGCAGAGGAAGCCGTAGAAGGTCTGGTTGTCGAGCTTCTCCACCAGCCGGGACCAGATCTCCCGGATGCGCTTGACGTCGCGCTCGCGGATGGCCCGGTTCATGTCGGAGAAGTCGGCGCCCTCCTCCAGGCACTTGTTCCACGCCTCGGCGACGTCCCGGTAGACCTGCGGCAGGTCGTCGATGGTCTCGGCGTAGTGGGTCTCGCCCTTGAGGTCGATCACGGTCGACGGGGTCGCGTCCGCCAGCGGGTTGGGGAACGGACGGGTCTTCAGGCCCACCAGGTCGATGTAGTGCTGGAGGGCGGTGGAGGACGGCGGGAAGCGCATCGCGCCCATCTCGGCGGTGAGCTCGGGGTCGCAGCCGTCGAAGCCGACAGTGCGCAGCCGGCCGCCGATCTGGTCGGCCTCGTAGACGACGGGCTTGAGGCCCATCTTCATCAGCTCGTACGCCGCGACGATGCCGGACAGACCGCCGCCGATGATCGCCACCTCGGTGCCGTGCTCGGTCGCGGGTATCTGCCCGAGACCCGCCGGGTGGGCGAGGTAGTCGTCGTAGGCGTAGGGGAAGTCCGGGCCGAACATGGTGATCGGCGGCTGCTGCTCGTCGGTGTGCTCGACGGCGTTGGGCACCGTGGACGTCATGGGGTACGGACTCCTTGCAGGTGACGTTCGAGAAGTTCGAGAAGAGGGGGAGGTTCAGGCGAGGGACCGGTACAGGCCGGGGCGGCGGTCCTTCAGGTACGGGTTCTGCTCGCGGGAGGCGGTGAGCAGGACGGGGTCGGCGTCGGCGAGGAGGAGTTCCTCGGTGCGGCCGGCGCGGGTGCGGGCGACGCCGTCGGGCCCGGCGAGGACGGACAGGCCCACGAACTCGAACTCGCCCTCGGGGCCGACCCGGTTGACGTAGGCGACGTACATCTGGTTCTCGAAGGCCCGCACCGGCACCACCGACTCGGCGACGAACTGGAAGGGGTGCATCTGGGCGGTGGGCACCAGCAGCAGGTCGGTCCCGGCGAGGGCGTGGGCCCGGACGTTCTCCGGGAACTCCACGTCGTAGCAGATCAGCAGGCCGACGGTGAGGCCGTTCAGCTCGGCCTGGACGACCTGCTGCTCGCCCGGGGTGAAGTGGTCGCGCTCCAAGCAGCCGAAGAGGTGCGTCTTGCGGTAGTTCGCCAGCCGGGTGCCGTCGGCGGAGATCAGCTGCACGGAGTTGTAGACGGCCTCGCCGTCCCGCTCGGGGTAGGCGTAGGCGATCGCCAGCCCGTGCCGGGCCGCGATCTCGGCGACCGCGTCGGCGGCGTCGCCGTCGGCGGGCTCGGCGAGGCGGGCGATGTCGTCGCCGATGGCGTACCCGGTGAGGAACATCTCGGAGGTGACCAGCAGCCCGGCGCCCGCGGCCGCGGCACGGTCCGCGGCCTCGCCGAGGACCTTGAGGTTCTCGGCAACGGCTCCGGGACGTCCGGAGCTCTGGAGCAGGGCGGTACGCATGGGTCTTCCTCACCGGTACGCGGGGGTTTGCGGGGTCAGAAAGAAAGTACGGTCGGGCGGCTTTGCCGGACAAGGAGAAGCCGTTGCGCGCCGGTGAGCGGTTCGTTGCGTGCACCACGGGGTTCGCGTCGATTCGTTGCGCGGGCCGGATGCGGGGTCCCGTGGGGCGGACCGGACGGCTCCTTCGCAGGTCGCAGGCGCGTCACCGGGTCCTCCGCCGCCCGGCGGAGCGCCTTCCGCCCGGAGCGCGATGCCCTGCGGGCCGCGGCGCCGGAAGGGTGGTGGGCGTTCGGTGCACCGGTTCCCCTCCACTGGAAGGATCTCCATGAAGCGCCGCCGTACCACGACCGTCCTGCTCTGCACCGCGCTGCTGCTCACCGCCGTCACCACGGGCGCCGCCGTCGCCTCCGGCCCCCACGAGGACCGTCCCGAGCGGGAGGTCACCGCGGCCGCCGTCGCGTCTCCGGCCGGGCGGGACCACGACGAGGTCTGAGGGCAGCACCCCGCCTGCCGCTGCCCCCTCACAGTTCACGCAGGCGGGCGAGGATCTCCTGCAGGAGGGCCGGGTCGGCCGCCGGTCCCGGGGTGGGATGCGGCGGGGTGACGCGGATCAGGCCGGCCTACGCGAGGTCGGCGAGCAGGACGCGCAGGACGGTGAGCGGCAGGCCGGAGTCCGCGGCGAGTTCGACCACCGGCCGGGGGCCGCGGCGGCGCAGCAGGCCGAGCAGGCCGGCGCGGGCGTGGTCGACGCCGGGGCCGGGCTCCCCGTCCAGCGCGGTGACCTGCGCGAGCAGGTCGACGGCGGGTCCTCGTGGCCGGGTGCGCCCGTGGGTGACGGTGTAGGGGCGCACCAGCGAGCCGGTCTCGTCCTCGTACCAGTGCTCGTCGTCGCTCACGGCTGCGCGGGCACGTCCGGTGTCCGGCCGGTCTCCTCGGTGCCGGCCGGCTCGAGCTCGGCGAGCAGGCCCGCCGGCAGCCGTACGACGGCGGTCGTCCCGCCGTACGGGGACTCCTCCAGGGAGACCCGGATGGCGTGGCGGGCGGCGAGCTTGCCGACCACGTACAGGCCGAGCCGGTCGTGCCGGGCGGGGTCGAAGTCGTCGGGGCTCTCGAGGATGCGGTGGGCCTCGTGGGCGCGTCCGCGGCCGAGTCCGAGTCCCCGGTCGTCGATGCGCAGCACGAAGCCGTCGCCCTCCGGGCCGGTGCGCAGGGTCACCCGGGTGTGCGGGGGCGAGAAGGCGGTGGCGTTCTCCAGCAGCTCGGCGAGGAGGTGGATGACGTCGGCGACCGCGTCCGCGGCGATCCCCACCCGGTCCATCGGCGGGACCTCCACGCGCGTGTAGTGCTCGATCTCCCCCACCGCGGAGGCCACGACGTCGGCGACCGGCACCGGGCGGCGCCAGCGGCGTCCGGGGGCGGCTCCGGAGAGGATGATCAGGTTCTCCGCGTGGCGGCGCATCCGGGTGGTGAGGTGGTCGATACGGAAGAGCTGCTCCAGCACGTCGGGGTCGTCGGTGCGCCGCTCCAGGGTGTCGACCAGCTTCAGCTGGCGGTGGACCAGGGTCTGGTTGCGGCGGGCGATGGTGAGCAGGGCGGCGAACAGCCCGCGCCGCAGGGTGGCCTGGTGGACGGCGGCCTCCACGGCGGCGAGCCGGGCGGCGTTGAAGGAGCGGCCGACCTGGCCGATCTCGTCCGGGCGCTCCTCCGAGTCGTCGAGCGGCGGTGCCTCGGCGGCCGCGTCCACCTCCTCCCCCGCGCTCAACCGGGCCATCACGTCGGGAAGTTGCCGGGTGGTGAGCAGGTCGGCGGCGTCCCGCAGCCGTTCGAGGCGGCGGGAGATGCGGCGGGCGCCGCGCACCGCCCACCACAGCGACAGGCCCATCACCGCGAGTCCCAGCGCGCCGACCACGGCCGCCTTGGCCAGCTCCCGGTGGGCGAACTGCCGTCCGCGTTCGGCGGAGTTGCGGGCGGACTCGGTGCACAGCTCCATGTAGCGCTTGACGGCCCGGTCGGTGGTGGTGCGCCAGGATGCGGCGGCGACGGCCTCACCGGCCCGGTCGGGGCCGGCCCGCAGCAGCGCGTTCTCGCCCCGGGTCAGCGCGGCGTACAGCTCCCCGCGCTGGAACTCCTCGAACAGCGACCGCGAGTCGGCCGGCAGGTCGGGCACATAGGTGCGCTCGAAGACCCGCCGGTCCTCGATGGTCGCGGTGAGGGTGTCGTACTGCCGGTCGGTGAGCCCGCCGGCGGCCCGGGCCCCGGCGACCAGGGCGTCCTCACGGGAGACGAACTCCCTCACCCGCACCAGCTCGATGACGACCTGCGCCTCCCGGGCGAGCTGCCCCGCCTGCAGCGCGGTGAGGGAGGACTGGACGTCGAAGCCGGGTTCCACCAGGGCGCTGTACTCCTCGACCGCCCGGTCCCAGGTCAGCTCGCGGGAGAGCACGCGCTGGCGCAGCCTCTCCAGGTCGACGCTCCTGGCGGCCATGGCGTCGAGGGACTGCCGCTGCCGCTCGGAGAGCCGGTCGCGGTCGCCGTCGCGGATGGCGTCCCGCATGGCGGTCAGCGCGCGGTCGGTGCGGCGCTGCTGCTCCATGAGCGCGGGGCCCGCGGCGCGTTCCGTGCCGCCCAGGAAGGCCGCGGCGAGCCTGCGTTCGATCTGGATCTGCCCGACGGCGGTGTCCACCGGCGTGCCGAACTCCTCGTAGACGCTCTCGAGGCGGATCAGCGCGCGCAGTTCGCCGGTGACGGACACCATGACGAAGCTCCACAGGGCCAGCAGCGCGAGGGCCGGCGCGAGGGCGAGGGCCACGATTCGCGAGCGGACCGTGGCGGGACGGCCGAAGATCCGGCGCATACATCTCCCCCGAAGGCTGTGGGCGTCGGGCGGCCATCCGGTGACCACCCGGCGTTACCCGCCGGTAGGAATCGGCGGACAACCTACGGGATGCGCCGCCCGGACCGCAATGGCCTCAGCAGCACCAGCAGCACCGCCGTCATCAGATACGGCAGGGCGAAGACGGTGAAGGCCGTGCCGTGGTCGCCGGATGCGGCGACCAGCGCGTATCCGCCGTACACCGTGATCGTGGCGATTTCGGTGCCCAGCCCGGCGACCGAGGTGAGGGTGGCCCGCCCGCTGTCCTCGATGCGCCGCTGCAGCCGCACGTCGGCCAGCACGTTCGCCGCCTGGAAGCCGCCGAAGGCGAGGGCGATCAGCAGCAGTCCGGCCGGGCTGCCGGTCGCCGCACCGGCGGCGAGAGCAAGTCCCGCGCCGGCCAGCAGCGCGGCGAGCCCGCGGGTGCCCAGGCGCTCGCCCCGGTCCGCCAGCAGGCTCCCTGCGGTGGCGCCCGCCCAGATCAGCAGAAGAAGGTAGGGCACCGCCGCGTCGGCGACTCCCGTCTCGCGCACCAGCAGCGGCGTGTACTCGTCGAGGGCGCCCCACACCCCGCCCACGGCCGGGACGAGCAGCAGCGCGCCGCGCACCGAGCGGTCGGCGCGGGCCTCGGCGAGCCCGGCGCGCAGGGTCGCCGTCCAGCCCTGGTGCCCGGCCGCCGGGGTGCGGTGCTCGGGGAGGCGGGTGGCGGTGGCCGCGGTGGCCAGGCACACCAGCACGCTGGCGGCACCCACGGCGGTGTGTCCGCCCAGGGCGAGGACCGGTCCCGCCAGTCCCATCGCCGCCATCACGGCGATCAGTCCGGCCGCGCGGGCCCGGCCCATCACCCGGGCGTAGCGGCCGGCGGCGCCGAGGTGCTCCAGTTCGTCGTAGACCAGCGCCTCCAGCGCGCCGGAGGCCAGGGCCCCGCCGGTGCCCCACAGCACGAAGCCCAGCGCGAAGGCGCCGTAGGACGGCCAGAGCACCCACAGGGCGAAGCCGGCGGCGGTGAGCAGCGGGCCGAGCCACAGCAGCATCCGGCGGGAGACCGCGTCGGCCCAGGCGCCGGAGGGCACCTCGAGGAGCACGGCGGTCAGCGACCACAGGGCGAACAGCGAGGAGATCTGCCAGACGGCGAGCCCGGCGTCGCTGAACAGCAGCGCGTAGACCGGGTAGAGCAGGACGAAGTCTTCGAGGAACGCGTAAGCGTACAACGTGCTGGTCAGCCGCCGGACGCGGAGACCGGGCACGCGCGCGGGCGTGAGAGTCATGAGGCCTTCCCAAGGGGGCGGTTCGGTCACCGGACGCTTCGGGCGCACGGCGGCCGAGGCGGCCCTCGGGAGGCAGGGCGGGTGGATCAATGTCGCCGGATCATGTCACCGATGGTAGACGCCGGCGGCACCGGGCGGGAGGTGCTCAGGGACCGCGCGGTGACGGCTGCGGCGGCAGCAGGACGTCCCCGCTGTGCCTGAGCCGCTGCCAGGGCAGCCGGTATCCGTTGACCGCGGTGAGGCATGCCTGGAGCAGCACCAGGTACATCACCTGGCGGTAGGCGACCTGTTGCAGGGGCAGGGCCCACAGCGGCCGGAGCGGCTCTCCGTCGAGGCGGAAGGCGTAGGCCGCGCTGAGGGTCTGCACGGCCAGCACGCCGGTCCAGGCCAGCATGGTACGCACGGGGTCGCCGAAGACCAGGCCGTAGACGGTCAGGACGTCGATCAGCGGGGCGAGCAGCGGTGTGAGGATCTGGAAGACGGCCAGCAGCGGCAGCCCGATCCGGCCGAAGTGGCCCGCGTGGCCGCGCTCGACAAGCGCGTGCCGGTGTTTCCACGCGGCCTGCATGGTGCCGTAGCTCCAGCGGTAGCGCTGGCGCCACAGCTCGCGCAGGGTGTGCGGGGCCTCGGTCCACGCCAGGGCGTCCGGCACATAGCGGACCTCCCAGCCGGCCCGGTGCAGGGCCATGGTGAGGTCGGTGTCCTCGGCGAGGGTGTCGGCGCTGAGCAGTCCGGCGTCGCGCAGGGCCTCGGCGCGGAACGCCCCCACCGCGCCGGGGATGGTGGGCATGCAGCGCAGCAGGTCGTACACGCGGCGTTCGAGCGCGAAGCCCATCACGTACTCGATGTGCTGCCAGCGGCCGAGCAGGCGCCGCCGGTTGCCGACCTTGGCGTTGCCCGCGGTGGCGCCGACGGCCGGGTCGGCGAACGGCTGGACGAGGCGGCGGACGGTGGAGGGGGCGAAGACGGTGTCGGCGTCCAGCATGACGATCAGGTCGTGGGAGGCGAGCCGGATGCCGGTGTTGAGCGCGGCGGGCTTGCCGCCATTGGGTGTGCGCACGACCGTGACGGACGGCAGGGCCAGTGCCTCGGCGATGTCGGCGGTGCCGTCGTCGGAGCCGTCGTCCACCACGATGATCTCGACCGGATGGTCGCTGGCGGCGAGGGAGCGGACCGTCTTGGCGATGCACATCCGCTCGTTGTAGGCGGGGATGACCACGCTGACCGGCCGGGTGACGGGCGGTCCGCGCCGGGGCCCGGGGCGGCGGCGCGCATGGTGCCGGGCCAGGACGATCAGCAGCAGGGCCCGGCCGAGCACCAGCACGCCGACCACCAGCAGCAGCGTGCCGAGGACCGAGACGGTCGCGGCCGACACGGTGACCGCCACCACGAAGACCCGCCCCTGCCACAGCTCCTCGGTCCCGACCGGGCGGTTGAGGCTCCGGGCGCCGACGACGTCCGCGAGGGTGGTGAAGCGGTAGCCCTGGTCCTTGAGCCGGGGCACGAGGATCTCGAGCGCCTCGACCGTCTGGGACCGGTCGCCGCCCGCGTCGTGCAGCAGGACGATGGTGCCCCGGTCCGGATCCCCGGGCACGGCCGCGTCCGCGATCGCCCGGGCACCCGGGCGGCGCCAGTCCTGGGTGTCCTGGTCGATGAAGGCCAGCACGTAGCCCTTGCCGGCGAGCCGCTTCGCCACCGCCCAGTCGGGGCCGTGGAGCGCGGAGGTGGTCGAGGAGTACGGCATCCGCATCAGCGAGCTGGTGACGCCTCCGGCGCCGGCCAGGGCCAGCTGGGTCAGGGCCAGTTCCCGGTCGACGGCGCCGGTGGACTGGGTGGCCAGGTCGCGGTGGGAGAAGGTGTGCACGCCGATCTCGTGGCCGGAACGGATCAGCTGCCGCAGCACTCCGGGGTGGCGCACGGCCTGCTGGCCGGTGACGAAGAAGGTGCCGGGGACGTCGTGGCGGTCGAGCACCGCCCGCACCCGGGGGGTCCAGGTGGGGTCGGGGCCGTCGTCGAAGGTCAGCACGACCGTACGGGCGGGTGCCCGGTAGTCGCGCGGGACGCCGTCGGTGACGTCGACGACGGGACCGCCGCCGGTGACCTCGCGGGGGACGCCGCGGGCGGAGTGCGGGGCGCGGCGGTCCTGGTCACCGGCGAAGCCCCGGGTGGTCAGGCCCTCGACCAGCAGCACGGAGGCGACGAAGGCGAGCAGGACGAGCGGGACGAGGACGCGGAAGCGGTGCCGGTGCGGCAGGGGTGCCCGGGTCCGCCGCGGGCCGGGCTCCTCCGGTGGGCGGCCGTCGGGCGGCCGGGGGCGCCGGCGCATCAGGACGCCTCGGCCGCCGGCGGATCGGAGGACTCAGGGGCGCTCGGGTCTGCGGAAGGCGCCTCGGTGTCGGGCGCCGGCGTGTCGTCCGGCGGGGCGGACGGCGGCGTGGGGGCCTCGGGCTCGGGGGTCGGCGGCTCGGGCGCGGGCGGCTGGGGGGCGGGAGGCTCGGGTGCCGGAGGTTCCGGAGAGGGCGGTTCCGGTGCGGGCGGGGCGGGCGGGTCGTCGCCGGGGTCCGGGGCGGCCGGGGGTTCGGGGCCGGTGGACGGGTCGCCGGGCGCCGGTGTGGCGGGAGCGGACGGCCCGTCGGGGGGCGCGGGCTCCTCCGGTGACGGCGCCGCGTCCGGGGATCCGGGTGCCGCCGGGGTGGCGCCCGGAGCGGCGAGCAGCGGGGCGAGCAGCGGAATCTCCGCGGCGCCGGCCGGCGCCAGGGGCGCGGCTCCCGGTTCGCCCGACGGCATCAGGAGCAGTGGCACGGACGCGCCGGGCGGAACGATGAGCGGTCCGGGCGGGACCCCGGGAGCGGAGTCGGCGCCGGGGCCCTGCTGCAGGCCCGGCACCAGTTCGTCGCCGGGCATCCAGGGTGCGGCGCCCGAGCCGTCCCGGCCCGGTGCGTCGGAGCCGGTCTCGGGGAGGGGCGGAAGCATCGCGCCCGGGGCGAACGGCGTCGCGCCCATCACGCTGAGCCCCAGCACCGCCAGATACGCGGCCGCGAGGCCGGCGAGCCCGTATCCGCCGCGGCGGATCATCCGTGCCCGGCGGCCGGAGGAGTCGACGAACACGGGGGTACCGGCATCGGCCGGCGCCCGCGCCCGCACCTTCGCTCGACCAACGCGCCCTGGATGCCCGGAATGCACGGTTTGCGGCATGTGATCAGGCTACGACCGATACGGCCCCGCGGGAACTCCCTCCGGGGAACTCGCCGCACCCCGCCTTCACCGGCGCGGCGGTCGTACGTCCGTGTCCCCGCCGCCACCGGCTCGGACGACCCGGCCCCGGACCGTCGTCTCCTCAGGTCGGCGAGCCGGAGGAGAACCGGCGCAGCAGGGGCGAGAGCACCAGCACGGACTTGGTCCGCTCCACGAACGGCTCCCCGGCGATGCGTTCCAGGACCCGCTCGAAGTGCCGCATGTCGGAGGCGAAGACCTGGGCGACCGCGTCCGCGTCCCCCGTGACGGTGGACGCGGCCACGACCTCCTGGTAGCGCTCCAGGCCCCGCTGGATGGTCTCCGGCGAGGTGTTGCTGCGGCAGTAGATCTCGACGAACCCCTCGGTCTCCCAGCCGAGGGCGGCCGGGTCCACGCGGACGGTGAAGCCGGTGATGGCTCCGGTGGCCCGCAGCCGGTCCACGCGCCGTTTGACGGCGGGCGCGGAGAGACCGACGAGGTGGCCGATGTCCGCGTAGGAACGGCGGGCGTCCTCGGCGAGGGCGTGCACGATGCGTTCGTCGAGATCGTTCAGCACTGTGGGACGTTCACTTCTCAAGCGTTGCGAGCCGGGAACGGCGGTAGCCGTACGAGAAGTAGAACACGAGACCGGCGGCCATCCAGAATGCGAAGACCACCCAGGTCACGGTGTCGAGGCTGAACATGTTGTACGCGCAGAAGCCGAAGCCCAGCACCGGCAGCAGCGGACCGAACGGCACCTTGAACGTCCGCTCCAGCTCCGGGCGCCGGTAACGCAGCACCACCACGGCGATGTTGACCAGCGCGAAGGCGAAGAGCGTGCCGATGCTGGTGGCGTCGACCAGCTTGCCGAGCGGGATCAGCGCGGCGAGGACACCGCAGAACAGGGACACGATCACCGTGTTGAGACGCGGCGCGCCGGTGGTGTGGTGCACCTTGCCCAGCGACTTGGGCATCAGGCCGTCGCGGGACATCGCGAAGAGGACGCGGGTCTGGCCGTAGAGCACGGTGAGCACCACGCTCGCGATGGAGATGACCGCGCCGAGGGCGAGCAGGGTGCCCCAGAAGCTCTGGCCGCTGACGTCGTGCATGATCGCGGCGAGGGATGCGTCGGAGCCCTCGAACTTCGTCCAGTGCCAGGCGCCGACGGCGACGGCCGCGACCAGCACGTACAGCGCGGTCACGATGATCAGCGACAGCATGATCGCCCGCGGCAGGTCCTTCTTCGGGTTCTTCGCCTCCTCACCGGCGGTGGAGGCGGCGTCGAAACCGATGTACGAGAAGAACAGGGTGGCGCCGGCGGCGCTCACGCCCGCCATGCCGAGTGGCATGAAGTCGGCGTAGTTGCCGGACTTGAAGCCCATGAAGCCGACCGCGCAGAACAGCAGCAGGGCGGCTATCTTCACCGCGACCATGATGGTGTTGGCGCGCGCCGACTCCCGGACTCCGCCGAGCAGGAACACCATCGCCAGCAGCACCACGATCAGCGCGGGCAGGTTGATGATGCCGCCCTCGCCGGGCGCGGAGGACAGCGCGGCGGGGACGGTGACGCCGATGGTGCCGTCCAGCAGCTCGTTGAGGTACTCGCCCCAGCCGACGGCGACTGCGGCCACCGAGACGCCGTACTCCAGCACCAGGCACCAGCCGCAGACCCAGGCGACGAGCTCGCCCATGGTTGCGTACGCATACGAGTACGAGGAGCCCGCGACCGGGATGCTGCCCGCCAGTTCCGCGTACGACAGCGCCGAGAACAGGGCCGTCAGGCCGGCGATCACGAAGGACAGAGTGACGGCGGGGCCCGCCTCCGGGACGGCGTCACCGAGGACGACGAAGATGCCGGTGCCGAGGGTGGCACCGATACTGATCATGGTGAGCTGCCACAGCCCGAGGGAGCGGCGCAGGCTGCCGCCCTCGCCCTGGCCGCCTTCCGCGACCAGGCGTTCCACGGGCTTGCGACGCATCAGGCGCGCACCGGGACCCGAGGACGGTGGGGCGGTGGTACTGCTGCTCTGTGAGGGTGCGCCTTGATCGAGCACGCGCTGACTCCTTGTCACTTCAGGATCTGCGCGGCCGGGACCGACGGAGCCCGCGACAGCGGGAACCCGTCGAGCGGGGTCCCCGCCACACACGTACAGCGCGTAACCCTATGAGCTAGGACGTTGCTCCTGAAATGCAGCAACCTTGCAAGCCCCCGCAAGATCATTGCGTTCCTCGGGGCAGGCCGGAATTTCGTTGCACGGGAGCTTTCGACCGTTGCACGCAGGCCCCTGGACCAGGCTTTTCGCTCCGTATGCCGAAGGCCCCCGGCCTCCCCGCCTGCATGGGGTGCCGAGGGCCTCGAAAGGGCGCGCGGTGATCAGTTCCAGCTGGCGTGCAGCGGCTTGCCCTCGGCGTAGCCGGCGGCGCTCTGGATGCCGACGACCGCCTTCTCGGCGAACTCCTCCAGGGTCGCGGCGCCGGCGTAGGTGCAGGCGGAGCGGACGCCCGCGATGATCGAGTCGATCAGGTCCTCCACGCCCGGGCGCTCCGGGTCGAGGAACATCCGGGAGGTCGAGATGCCCTCCTCGAACAGCGCCTTGCGGGCGCGGTCGTAGGCCGACTCGTCCGAGGTGCGGTTGCGCACCGCGCGCGCGGAGGCCATGCCGAAGGACTCCTTGTACGGACGGCCGTCGGCGTCGTGCTGAAGGTCGCCCGGGGACTCGTAGGTCCCGGCGAACCAGGAGCCGATCATCACGTTGGACGCACCGGCCGCGAGCGCCATCGCCACGTCGCGCGGGTGCCGGACGCCGCCGTCGGCCCACACGTGCTTGCCGTACTTCCTCGCCTCGGCGGCGCACTCCAGCACCGCGGAGAACTGGGGCCGGCCGACGCCGGTCATCATGCGGGTGGTGCACATGGCGCCGGGGCCCACACCGACCTTGACGATGTCCGCGCCCGCCTCGATCAGGTCGCGCACGCCCGGGGCGGCGACCACGTTGCCGGCCACGACCGGGACCTGCGGGTCGAGGTCGCGGACCAGCTTGAGCGCGTTGATCATCGTCTCCTGGTGGCCGTGCGCGGTGTCGATGACGAGCGTGTCGACGCCGGCCTCCAGCAGTTGCCTGGCCTTGCCCGCCACGTCGCCGTTGATCCCGACGGCGGCGGCGATGCGGAGCCTGCCCTGCGCGTCGGTGGCCGGCGTGTACAGGGTGGCGCGCAGGGCGCCCTTGCGGGTCAGGATGCCCGCCAGACGGCCGCTCGCGTCCACGGCGGGGGCGTAGCGCCGGTTGGCACCGTCGAGGGTGTTGAACGCCTCGCGCGGGTCCATGCCGGCGTCGATCAGCAGCAGGTCGCGGGACATGACCTCGCTGAGCTGCGTGAAGCGGTCCACGCCGGTGAGGTCCCGGTCGGTGACCACGCCGACCGGCCGGTGGTTGTCGTCCACCACCACGCCGGCGTTGTGCGCGCGCTTGGGCAGCAGGGCGAGAGCGTCGGCGACGGTCTGGTGAGGGGCCAGCACGATGGGCGTGTCGAGCACCAGATGGCGGCTCTTGACCCAGGCCACCACCTCGGTGACGACCTCGATCGGGATGTCCTGCGGGATGACCACCAGGCCGCCGCGCCGGGCCACCGTCTCGGCCATGCGGCGGCCGGCGATGGCGGTCATGTTGGCGACCACGAGCGGGATGGTGGTGCCCGTGCCGTCCGGGGACCTGAGGTCCACGCCCTGCCGGGAACCGACCGCGGAGCGGTTCGGCACCATGAAGACGTCGTCGTACGTCAGGTCGTACGGGGGCTGGATGTCATTGAGGAAACGCACGTGCTGCACATCCCAGTCGATCAGAGGCGGCCCCCGGGCAGGTCAGCCAGGGGGAGGAAAAGAGCACGTACTTCATTCTCCCATGGGGCAGCCCCCCACAGCCCCGGGCGAATCGTCCGAGCAGGTCAGCCCCTCCTTGGAGAAACGTCCAGACGCCCTGCTCCGGGGCCGGCACGGCCCTGCCGGGCCGGGTGGCCCGCCCCCTGGGCTGGGGCGGCGAGCCACGCGCGGGCTGACGGGTGCGAGCCTGCGGGTCGGCTGGTTCGGGGCGACGCTCCGCGGGACGGACCCGCGCGGGCGCGCCCGCCGGGACGACGGTGACAAGCCACGGAACAGGCCTGGCCGACGCGTCCGCCGAACCACGTGCGCAAGCCGCTGAATGAACCGTGCAGGCGCCTGACCAGGACGACGGTGACGGCCACGACGACGTGACCCGCCGCATACGAGCCGGGCGGGCGCGGCCGCCGGACCGCGGGGACCCAAGGGACGGACGGGGCCGACGTGCGGGCCGCGCGCGACAAGCCGTGGAACGGCCCGAGCGGGCGTGCCGCCCGGCCACCAGCGGCGAACCGCGGGACGAACCGTGCCGGCGTCCGCCGGAACGATGGTGACCCTCCACAGACGAGCCAAGCGGGCGCGGGCGCCGGGCCGCGGGTGAAGACCCGCAGGACGAGCCAAGCAGGCGTGGCCGCCGACCACCGGCGGCGAGCGGCGGGCGGGCCGGCCTGACACGGGGTCCGGCGATCGGGGGGTGCGGGTCAGCCGGGGCCCAAGGTGATGAAAAGGCCGGCGGTGCGGTCCGTGGCCTCGGCGAAGATTTCCTCGGCGACCTGCCACTCGTCGGGGTGCGCCCCGGCGTACTCCCGCCAGCCGCGCACGACGAGCAGCAAGCCCCGCTCGAGCGCCTCCGCGGGCCACACCGTGCGGTCGGCCAGGGAGTCGGCGAGGGCGTCCCAGTTGCGCCCGAACCAGTCGGGCAGGCGGAGCGTCTCGGCGCAGCGGTCCATCAGGCCCGCCTTGTCCGTCACCCCTCCGAGGTCGAGGGTGATGACGGTCCGCCCCGCCGGGTCCCGGGTCACGCCCTGCCCCTCTCCGCCTGCCGGTGCCGCACGCGCGTTGTCAGATCCCGTCCGGGTCGGCCCGGTTGAGCGCCGGCTTGGGCGGCGCACCGGTGGTCATCAGGTAGTCGGCGGCCGAGGTGTCCGTCACCAGGCTGGTGACCAGCCCCGAGCGCAGCACCGCGTCGATCGCGGGCCCCTTGCGCTGGCCGCCCGCGATCGCGACGACCTCCGGGATGCGGCGGAGCTGGTCGGCCTTGACCGTGATGCACCGCTCCTGCAGGTCCCGGCCGACCCGGCGCCCCTCCGCGTCGAAGAGGTGCGCGGACATCTCGGCGGCGACCCCGAGGGAGGCGTAGTGGGCCCGCTCCTCGTCGCTGAGCATGTCGTGCACCGTGGAGATGCCCGGCTCCCAGGACCCGATGGAGACACAGGCGACGGTGACCTTGTCGAAGTACTCGAAGGCCCGCGCGATCCCCGTCTGATTGCGCAGCGCGGCCGCGGTGGCCGCGTCCGGCAGCAGCATCGGCGCGTAGATGGGGTGCGCGTCGCCGCCCGAGACCTGCGCCGCGCGCCGTACCGCCTCCACCGAGCCGCGCTCGGCCGTCCCGGCGTCGTACACGCCCGTCAGCTGCACCACCGTGCAGGGCGGCAGCCGGTCCAGGGCCGCCGCCATGTGGATGGTGGACCGGCCCCAGGCCAGACCCAGCACATCCCCTTCGTTGACCAGCTCGCCGAGCAGGTCGGCGGCCACCTCTCCCAGGTTCTCGGGGTCGGGTGTCTCCTCGGCCTCGGCCGGGGACTCGACCACGACGGCGTGCCTGAGGCCGTAGCGGGCGCGGAGCGCGTCGGAGCGCTCGGCGTCCAGTTCGGCCGGCACACGGATCTCGATCCGTACGAGATCCCGTTCGAGGGCGGTCTCCAGAACCCGGGCCACCTTGAACCGGCTGACGCCGAACTCCTCGGCGATCTGGATCTTGGACTTGCCCTCGAGGTAGAAGCGGCGGGCCATGGCCGCCGCCTGCACCAGCTCAGCGGGTCCCATCCGCATGGCTGACCGGCCCGCCGACATACCCGACACGGCGATCTCCTCACTGCTGTTCACACTCTGGATTCGCCGTTCATCCTTGCAGATCCGGCGCGCTTGATCAGCCCTGCTGGGAGCCGTTCACATTCCCGATGCTCAGTGGCCGCATGCCCAGGACGCCTTGGCGGTGGCGGCCTCGGCCTGGTTGCGCAGTGCACGTACCGCCTCGGCCGGGTCCGACGCGCCGTACACGGCGCTGCCTGCGACGAAGACATCGGCGCCGGCGTCGGCGCACTGCTCGATGGTGGACGCCGACACCCCGCCGTCGACCTGGAGCCACAGCTCCAGCCCGTGCTTGTTGATCAACTCGCGGGTGCGGCGAATCTTGGGAAGCATGATGTCGAGAAAGGCCTGTCCCCCGAAGCCCGGCTCGACGGTCATGACCAGCAGCATGTCGAGCTCGGGGAGCAGGTCCTCGTACGGCTCGATGGGCGTGGCCGGCTTGAGCGCCATGGACGCGCGGGCGCCCTTGGCCCGGATCTCCCGGGCGAGCCGGACCGGCGCGGCGGCGGCCTCGACATGGAAGGTGACGGACCCGGCCCCCGCCTCGACGTACTGGGGCGCCCACCGATCAGGGGCCTCGATCATCAGATGGCAGTCCAGCGGAGTGTCCGTCGCCCGGGCGAGCGACTCCACGACCGGTACGCCGAGGGTGAGGTTGGGGACGAAATGGTTGTCCATGACGTCGACGTGGAGCCAGTCGGCCCCTCGCACCGCCTCCGCCTCGGCGGCGAGGTTGGCGAAGTCGGCGGACAGGATGCTGGGGTTGATCTGCACGGGCATGCCTCAAGCGTGCCATGCGCCCGGGGGGTTGCGTGCGGGGGTCCCGGGCGGGGACGGTGGGACGTCGGCCCAGGCGTACATCCCCCGGGGCCGGCCGGGGCGCGTCGCGCAGTTCCCCGCGCCCCGCACTCGGCGTTGCCGCGGAGGTGGCGATGACAGGGAGCCGGGGTGTCGGTCACCTGGTGTGCGGGCGGCGGACGAAGTGGCTGGTGCTGGGGTTCTGGGTGGTGGTGCTGTTCCTGATGGCGCCGTTCGCCCAGAAGCTGACCGACGCGCAGGACAACGACGCGGCCTCCTGGCTGCCCGGGTCGGCCGAGTCGACGCAGGTGCTGGAGATCTCCGAGGACTTCCGGCCGGAGCAGATCCCCGCGATCGTGATCTACGCGCGGGACAGCGGGCTGACCGCGGCGGACCGGGAGCGGATCGCCGAGGACGTGACGCATCTGAAGGAGCTGCGCGCGCACGGGATCATCGGCGACCAGACGCGCGGCCCGGTCTTCGACCGGCAGACGGATCCGCGGGCGGCGCAGGTCTTCGTGCCGATCACCATGGACGAGAAGGGCTGGGAGCGGATCGCGCCCGCCGTCGACTCCATCCGGGAGGAGGTGGGCTCCAGCACCGGCGGGCTCGCCGTCCATGTCACGGGCCCTGGCGGCACCTCCGCGGACTTCTCCGAGGCCTTCGAGGGCATCGACTCCACCCTGCTGTTCGCGGCGATGGGCGTCGTCATCGTCATGCTGCTCGTCACCTACCGCAGCCCCACCCTGCTGCTGGTGCCGCTGGTGTCGGTGATCTCCGCGCTGTTCACGGCGCAGGCGCTGATCTACTTCCTGGCGGAGTACGGGGGCCTGACGGTCAACGGGCAGAGCGCCGGCATCCTCACCGTGCTGGTGTTCGGCGCCGGCACCGACTACGGGCTGCTGCTGGTCGCCCGCTACCGGGAGGAGCTGCGCCGCCACGAGGACCGGCACGAGGCGATGGCGCTGGCCCTGCACCGGGCGGGTCCGGCGGTGATCGCCTCCGGCGCCACCGTGGTG
This sequence comes from Streptomyces thermospinosisporus, assembly GCF_039526425.1. Lineage (NCBI taxonomy): Bacteria > Bacillati > Actinomycetota > Actinomycetes > Kitasatosporales > Streptomycetaceae > Streptomyces > Streptomyces thermospinosisporus. The sequence goes on along the minus strand of NZ_BAAAIZ010000011.1, from coordinate 37,231 downwards.
CTGAGCATGCTGGTGCTGCTGGCGGCGGAGATGAACTCCACGAGCGGTCTGGGACCGGTCGCCGCGATCGGCGTGGCCGTCGCCCTGCTGGCGATGCTGTCGCTGTTCCCGGCCCTGCTGGTGATCTTCGGCCGGTGGATGTTCTGGCCGGTGATCCCGCACAACGGCGACCCGGACCCGACCGAGCGGGGCGTGTGGGCCCGGATGGGCCGCCGCATCGCCCAGCGCCCGCGCACGGTCTGGGCGGTCACCGCGGTGGTGCTGACGATCTGCTCGCTGGGGCTCATGCAGCTCCGCGCGGAGGGCATCAGCAACGCGGACTCCTTCACCGACACCCCGGACTCGATCACCGGTCAGCAGGTCTCCGCGCGCTACTTCCCGGCCGGCAGCGGCGATCCGCTGGTGATCGTCAGCAACCAGGCCCAGGCCGAGCAGGTGGGCCGCGCGGTCGCCGCGACGGAGGGCGTCGTCCCGCAGTCGCTGGGGCTGCCGCCGGGCGCGAAACCCTCGTTCGAGGGCAAGGTGCTGTTCGAGGCGACCATGACCGCGCCGTCGGACAGCGAGGCGGCGAAGGAGACGGTCGAACGGGTCCGGGACGCCGTGCACGCGGTGCCGGGCGCCGACGCCAAGGTGGGCGGCGGCACGGCGGCGCTGCTCGACATGGAGGCGGCGACCACCCGCGACAACGTCGTGATCATCCCGTTGGTCCTGGTGGTCGTGCTGCTGATCCTGTGCAGCCTGCTGCGCGCCCTGATCGCTCCGCTGCTGCTGATCGCGACGGTGATCCTGTCGTTCACGGCGGCGCTCGGGCTGAGCGCGCTGGCCTTCCGGTACGTGTTCGACTACGCGGGCGAGTCGACCGACTTCCCGCTGTTCGTCTTCGTGTTCCTGGTGGCCCTCGGCATCGACTACAACATCTTCCTGACCACCCGCATCCGCGAGGAGGCCGCCCGGCAGGGCACCCGGCAGGGCGTGGTCACCGGTCTGGCCACCACCGGCGCGGTGATCACCTCGGCGGGCCTGGTCCTCGCGGGCACCTTCGCGGCGCTCGGCACCCTGCCCATGGTCGCCTTCGCCGAGATCGGCTTCGCGGTCGCCCTGGGCGTGCTGCTGGACACCTTCGTCGTGCGCTCGGTGCTGGTCACCTCGCTGTTCCTGGACGTGGGCCCGAAGGTGTGGTGGCCCCACCGCCTGGCCCGCGAGGACGGCGGCGGCGAGGTGCATCCGCCTCGGGTGGACGCCGGCGGCGGATGAGCGGGAGCGTCGGCGGCCGCGCGTGGGCCGGGGGGCGGACGGACGTCAGCGGCGCTCGTCCGCAGCGGGTGAGCCGGGGGCTCGGACGCCGGCGGCCCTCGTCGGCAGCGCGCAAGCCGGGGGCTCGGACACCGGCGGCCCTCGTCAGCAGCGCGCAAGCCGGAGGCTCCGACGTCAGCAGCCCTCGTCAGGGCGGGTGAGCCGGAGGCGTGGACGCCGACGGCGACCGTCAGCGCCCTGTGAGCCGGAGGCGCACGGCCCCTGACGGCGGTCGGNNCACCCGCTCCCCCGGATGAGCACCGTCCGCCGCCTCCCCTCGGACGCGCCGTCAGCCCGTGCGGCGGATGAGTGCCAGGTACATCGCATCGGTGCCGTGCAGATGCGGCCACAGCTGTACGTCGGGGCCCTCGCCCAGGTCCGGCACGCCCGGCAGCAGCGGCCGGGCGTCGAGCAGCTCGGTCTCCGGGAACTGCTTGAGCAGGTCGGAGACGACCGCGCGGGTCTCGGCGAGGTGGGGCGAGCAGGTGGCGTAGCCGACCACGCCGCCGACGCGCACCGACTCCAGCGCGGTGCGCAGCAGCCCCCGCTGGAGCGGCGCGAATCCGTCCAGGTCCTCCGGGCGGCGGCGCCAGCGGGCCTCCGGGCGGCGGCGCAGCGCACCCAGCCCGGTGCAGGGCACGTCGACGAGCACCCGGTCGAAGCTGCCGGGCCGCCAGGCCGGGCGGGTCGCGTCGGCGGCGACGACCTGGTAGGGGCCGGGGTTGCCGGACAGCGCGCGGGCGACCAGGCCGGCGCGGTGCGGCTGCTTCTCCGAGGCGAGCAGCATCGCGCCCCGCTCGGCGGCGAGCGCCCCGAGCAGCGCGGCCTTGCCGCCGGGTCCGGCGCAGCCGTCCAGCCACAGCCGGTCGCGCCCCTCCACCGGGGCACCGGCCAGCGCGAGCGCGACGAGCTGGCTGCCCTCGTCCTGCACCCCGGCCCGCCCCTCGGCCACGGCGGGCACGGCACCGGGCTCACCGCCCTCGGTCAGCCGCACCGCGTACGGGGACCAGCGGCCCGGCTGCGCGGCCTCCTCGGCGAGCAGTTCCTCGGTGGTGGCGCGTCCGGGCCGGGCGACCAGCGTCACCTCCGGCCGTTCGTTGTCGGCGCGCAGCAGTTGCTCGATCCCGTCGCGCCCGCCGCCCAGGGAGTCCCAGAGCGCGGAGACCACCCAGCGCGGGTGGGAGTGGACGACGGCGAGATGGTCCTCGGGGTCCTCCTCGTAGGGCGGCGCGACCCGCTCCAGCCAGCCGTCGAGATCGTGCCGGGCAACCTTGCGAAGCACCGCGTTGACGAACTTGGCGCGGCCGTCGCCGAGCACCACCCGGGCCAGCTCCACGGTGGCCGACACGGCGGCATGGGTGGGGATCCGTGTGCCGAGGAGCTGGTGGGCGCCCAGGCTGAGCACGTCCAGCACCGGCGGGTCGACCTCGCGCAGCGGGCGGTCGACGCAGTCCGCGATGATCGCGTCGTAGGTGCCCTGCCGGCGCAGCGTCCCGTACACCAGCTCGGTGGCGAGGGCCGCGTCCCGCCCGTCGAAGTCGCCCTTCTCGCGCGCCTTGCGCAGCAGCGGCGGCAGCACCAGGTTGGCGTAGGCGTCCCGCTCGTCCACGGCTCGCAGGGCCTCGAAGGCGAGGATGCGGACGGGGTCCTTCTTGGGCCGGCGGTAGGGCTTGGCGGGCCTGCGGGGCCGACGGGGCTGGTCGCTCACGAAAAGGTGCTCCGGATGTGGGTCGAAGTGCGCACTCCAGCCTACGGGGTCGGCGCCCGGCGGACCGCCGCGGCCTCAGCCGCCGACGCGCTCCCCGGGGGCGATGCGCACCCCGCGCGCCCAGTCCGCCGCCCGCATCGGCTTCTTGCCCTGCGCCTGCACCCAGAGCAGTTCCACGGCGTGCGAACCGGTGCCGACGTACACGTCGTTCTTGCCGGCGGCGATCTCGCCGGGGGCGAGGTCGGTGCGCTCCGGCGCGGGACGCACCTGGATGAGCTTGAGCCGCTCGCCGCGGAAGGTCGTCCAGGCGCCGGGGGCGGGCGTGCAGCCGCGCACCACCCGGTCGACGCGCAGCGCCGGGGCGCGCCAGTCGACGTGGGCGTCCTCGACGGTGACCTTGGGGGCGTGGCTGACGCCCTCGGCGGGCTGCGGTACGGCCTTCAGGGTGCCGTCCTCGATGCCGTCCATGGTCGCGGCGAGCAGCCCGGCGCCTGCGAAGGCGAGCCGGGTGAGCAGGTCGCCGCTGGTGTCGGTGGGGCGGATCTCCTCGGTGACGGTGCCGTACACCGGACCGGAGTCGAGGCCCTCCTCGATGAGGAAGGTGGTGGCGCCGGTGATCTCGTCGCCCGCCATCAGCGCGTGCTGCACGGGCGCCGCGCCGCGCCAGGCGGGCAGCAGGGAGAAGTGCAGATTGACCCAGCCGTGGGTGGGGATGTCGAGCGCCTCCCTGGGCAGCAGGGCGCCATAGGCGACGACGGGGCAGCAGTCGGGCCCGATCTCCTTCAGCCGCTCCAGGAACTCCGGGTCGCGCGGCCTGACCGGCTTCAGCACCTCGATGCCGGCCTCCTGGGCGCGCTCGGCGACGGGAGAGGCGACCAGCCTCCGTCCGCGCCCCGCCGGGGCGTCGGGCCGGGTGACGACGGCGGCCACCTCGTGCCGTTCGGAGGCGAGCAGGGCGTCCAGTGCGGGAACGGCGACCTCGGGGGTACCGGCGAAGACGAGCTTCATGGGCTGGGCAGGGCCTCTCGGGCGGGGTCGGTGGGCAACGCACAAGTCTATGGGGCGAGCGGGCGCGGACCGCACCGACACCGTCGCCGGACGCGCTTCTGGACCGGCGTCCGGCGGCCGGGAGATGCGCGCGGGACCGGGCGGCGCGGCCGGCGGAGAAGGCAGCGCCCGCATATGCCGCCACGCCCCCACCCCGTGACCCGGGGAGCGGAAACGCGTTGGTCAAGAAAGAGTTGACCACATCGAGCCCCTCGGGGCTCATCCCTTTCAACGCCGGTTCGAGAGGCTTGTTCATGGCCGACCACGCAACCCACGACGCCCAGGCTCGGGCCAGCCTGCACTTGCTGGTGCGGGACATCGAGCGGGTCCGCCGGCAGGTGGACGCACTGCGCACGCTCACCGCCCAGCTGGGCAATGTCTACCGCCCCCGCCGCTCCGGACCCTCCACGGGCTTCGTCGTCTACGGACGCGCGCCCGCCCCGACCGTCCGCCTCGCCCAGGAACTCAGGGACAGCGTCGAGACGCTGGTCACCGCGGCCGTGGACTTCGACCGCTCGCTCGGCTTCTCGTGGGACGCGGTGGGTTCCGCACTCGGCGTCACCAAGCAGGCCGTGCACCGCCGTTACGGCTCCCGCCGCGCCGCGGCGCGGACCCCCTCCGCCGCGGAGTCCGACCGCACCCCGGAACCGTCGACCCCCCGCACGGTCAATGTCGGCGCCGGTGTGTCCACCGTGCCGACGGTTCCCGCCGCCCGCTCCATGCCCACCCAGCCGACCGCGGGCAGCCCCGCGCTGCGCGACGACTCACGCCCCTCGTCGTTCCCCGCCCCGCGCAACGGCTGACCCACCACCAACTCCCCCGCCCTCCCGGCCGCACCGCCGCCGGGAGGGCGTTCCCTTCACGCGACGCCGGGAGGGCGTTCCCTTCACGCGACGCCGGGAGGGCGTTCCCTTCACGCGACGCCGGGAGGGCGTTCCCTTCACGCGACGCCGGGAGGGCGTTCCCTTCACGCGACTACGCGGCGGGAACCTCACCGAGCAGGACTGCACGCACAGGAACGGCCGGGCCCCGCTCCCCCGCGTCTCAGCCGATGTCCGGCGGGTCGATCCGTACCCACACCGGATCGTCGTTCCCCCGTGCCATGCGGGCCGCCTGAGCCGTCTTCAGGGCGGCGGCCAGTGCGGCTCCCCGGCCCGGCGGCACCCGGACCAGCGCCCGCTCCCAGTGCTCGCCGGGCGGCGGCGCACCGGGCCGGCGCGGCATCCCGACGGGGGTGACCGGCAGCGGGACCGGCCCCAACACCTCGGCCTCCTGCGGGAGTTCGACGGCACGCAGGAAACCCGCCACCGCCTGCGGGGGTCCGGAGACCGCCGCCATCCGCGACACCGGCGGGAAGCGCAGCTCCGCCCGGTCGGCGAGTTCCCGCACGGCGTGGCCGACCGGGTCCCATCGCACCAGCGCCTGCACGGGCCGCAGGTTCGGCTCGGCGACGACCACCACGGTGCCGCCCGCCGGCTGCGGACGCACGAGCGCCGCCGCGCCGATCCAGCGGCGCAGCGCGTCCTCCCCGGCCCTCAGGTCGGGCCGGTTGAGCATGGCCCAGCCGTCCAGCAGCAGGGCCGCCGCGTAGCCGCCCTCGGCGACCGGTTCGGCGCCCGGCGTGCTGACCACCAGCGCGGGCGTCCCCGGCACCGTGTCCAGCACATGCTCGCGCCCCGAGGTGCGCACCGGCACCGCGGGAAAGGCCCGCCCCAGTTCCTCGGCGGTGCGCCGTGCCCCCACGACCTGGGCCCGCAGGCGGAAGCCGCCGCACCCGGGGCAGTGCCAGCCGCCCTCCTCGCGCCCGCACCAGCCGCACCGCAGATCGGCGGAGCCGGACGCCTGCGCCTGAAGCGGACCCGAGCAGTGCCGGCACCGGGCCGGCGCCCGGCAGGTGGCGCAGGCCAGCCGCGGGACATACCCGCGCCGGGGCACCTGCACCAGCACCGGGCCGTGCTTCAGGCCCTCCCGTGCGACCTGCCAGGCGAGGGTCGGCAGGCGGGCGGCGCGTGCCGCCTCGTCCCGGGCGAGGTCCGCATCGCTCACGGTCCGCACCAGCGGGGCCGCGGCCCGCACCCGGTCCCGCCCGGCGGTCAGCGGCCGGGCCCAGCCGGTCTCCACCAGCTGCGCGGCTTCCACCGTGCAGCTCCAACCGCCCAGCAGGAAGCCGCACTTGTCCTGGGCGGCGCGCAGCAGCAGCACCTCCCGGGCGTGCGGCTGCGGGGCGTGCTGCTCACTGTGGCTGTCGTCGCCGTCGTCCCAGACGGCCACCAGACCGAGATCCCGCACGGGCGCGAACATCGCCGCCCGGGTGCCCACCACGGCCCGCACCGCGCCCCGGCGGACGGCCAGCCACTGCGCGTACCGCTTCTCGGGGCCGGCGTCGGCGGTGAGCACCGCGTGCCGGCCCTCGCCGAGCAGCGCGGTGAGCGCCGCGTCCACGCGGGCGACGGCGCGGTAGTCCGGCAGGACGACCAGGGCGCCCCGTCCCGAGGCCAGCGTGGCGGCGACGGCACGGGCCAGTTCCTCGCTCCACTGCGGCCCGGGCAGGGCCTGCCACACGGCCCGTGGGGCGCCTCCGGCCGCCAGCGCCTCCAGGAACGCGGGTCCCTGCTCGTAGCGCGCCCAGGACCCCGCGGAGGGCGCCGGGGGCGGGGGCAGCGGCTCCGGCGAGGGACGCCGCTCGGCGCGGGCGTTGCGCGGGGGCACGGCGAGCTGCAGCACATCGGCGAGGCTTCCGGCGTACCGGTCGGCTACGGCGCGGGCCAGCCCCAGCAGCTCGGCGTCGAGCACCGGCTCGGGCGAGACCACCTGGGCCAGTGCCGCGAGGGGTCCCGAGTAGTCGGACTCGGCGAGCCGCTCCACGAGGAACCCGTCGATCAGTCCCCCGCCCTCACGGCGTCCCTCGCGCACCCGGTGCCGTCCGGCACCGAAACGGACCCGCACCCGCACGCCCGGCTGGGCGTCGGCGTCGAGTTCCTCGGGGACGGCGTAGTCGAAGTACCGGTCGAGATGGAGCACGCCCTTGTCGACGAGCACCCGGGCGACGGGCAGGTGCGGGGCCAGCTTGGCGCCACGCCAGGTGCGCGGCTTGGCCCGGGGCTCCTTCGCCTTGCGCACGCTCTCCCGGATGAGCGCGAGCTGCTCGGGCGGCGCGGGCTCGCCCCTGCCGTCCGCCTGTCCGTTCTCGCTGCTCACGCTTGCATTCTTACCAAACGGCAGTGACAGCGGCGCCGGCCCGAGACCCGGCCGGATGCGGACAACGAACGCCGTGAGGCGCTTCTGCCTCGGGCCGCTCGGCCATACCGGTCCAGGACCGGCAGCAGGATTCGAACCTGCGAGGGGACTTCCCCGGAAGTATCCGCGCCCATCGCACCGCCGGCGCAGGGCGCCCTCGCCTCAGCCGGCCACGGCATGTGCGGCCCCGTGAGAAGCGCCGAGGCCCGGCGCCCCTCGAAGGGACGCCGGGCCTCGGTGAGACGCTCGGCTGCTGCCCGCGGGCCTTACAGCCCGGCCGCCTGGCGCAGCGCGTCGACGCGGTCGGTGCGCTCCCAGGTGAAGTCGGGCAGCTCACGGCCGAAGTGACCGTACGCGGCGGTCTGGGCGTAGATCGGGCGCAGCAGGTTCAGGTCGCGGATGATCGCCGCCGGACGGAGGTCGAAGACCTCGTCGATGGCCTGCTCGATCCGCTCGGTGTCGACCTTCTCGGTGCCGAAGGTCTCGACGAACAGACCCACCGGCTCGGCCTTGCCGATCGCGTACGCCACCTGCACCTCGCAGCGCGAGGCCAGCCCGGCGGCCACCACGTTCTTGGCCACCCAGCGCATGGCGTACGCGGCGGAGCGGTCGACCTTGGACGGGTCCTTGCCGGAGAAGGCACCCCCGCCGTGCCGGGCCATACCGCCGTAGGTGTCGATGATGATCTTGCGGCCGGTCAGGCCCGCGTCACCCATCGGGCCGCCGATCTCGAAACGGCCGGTGGGGTTGACCAGCAGACGGTAGTTCTCGGTGTCGAGCTTGATCCCGTCGTCCAGCAGCGCCTTCAGCTCCGGCTCCACGACGAACTCGCGGATGTCGGGCGCCAGCAGCGAGTCCAGGTCGATGTCGGAGGCGTGCTGCGAGGAGACCACCACGGTGTCCAGGCGGACCGCCTTGTCGCCGTCGTACTCGATGGTGACCTGCGTCTTGCCGTCCGGGCGCAGGTAGGGGATGGTGCCGTTCTTGCGCACGTCGGACAGCCGCTTGGACAGGCGGTGCGCCAGGAAGATCGGCAGCGGCATCAGGGTGGGCGTCTCGTCGGTGGCGTAGCCGAACATCAGGCCCTGGTCGCCCGCGCCCTGCCGGTCCAGCTCGTCGTCGTCGCCCTCGACGCGGGCCTCGTAGGCCGCGTCGACACCCTGCGCGATGTCCGGGGACTGCGCCCCGATGGACACCGACACACCGCAGGAGGCGCCGTCGAAGCCCTTCTTCGAGGAGTCGTAGCCGATCTCGAGGATCTTGTTGCGGACGAGCGTCGCGATGTCCGCGTACGTCTTGGTGGTGACCTCGCCGGCCACGTGCACGAGACCGGTGGTGATCAGAGTCTCGACGGCGACCCGGGAGGTCGGGTCGTCGCGGAGCAACGCGTCGAGGATGGTGTCGCTGATCTGGTCAGCGATCTTGTCGGGGTGACCCTCGGTCACGGACTCCGAGGTGAAGAGACGACGGGACACAACGCTCCCTGGGGTTGCAGCGGCTGCTGGCTGATCATTGGCGGACGGCGGGGGCTGCACCCGGCGCCGTCCGTGCACAGTTTACGGGTCGCGCAAGGTCAGGGGCGCCCCCGTCTCGCCTCTCGGGAGCGCTGTGACCTGCGGCACGGGCATTGTGCCCAGCAACGGGTGGTGTTGACCAGAGGCGCCACGCCCCGGTGAGCGTGGTTTCGGACGCCCGGACGGCGTACCCGGGCTCATCCGAGACGTTCGGCCACCAGGTCCCACACCGTGTCGGCCAGGGCCTCCTTGGGGCCGTGGGCGACCGGGGTCTCGCTGCCGTCGGCGCCCAGGATCACGGCCTCGTTCTCCTCGGAGCCGAAGGTGCGGCGCTCCCCCACCTCGTTCACCACGAGCAGGTCGCAGCCCTTGCGCTTGAGCTTGCTGCGGCCGTTGGCGAGGACGTCGTCGGTCTCGGCGGCGAAGCCGACGATCACCTGTCCGGGGCGGGGCCGGTCGGCGGAGATCTCGGCGAGGATGTCGGGGTTGCGGACCAGGGTGATGGGGGCGGGCTCCTGGTCGTCCCTCTTCTTGATCTTGCCGGTGGCGTAGGCGGCGGGGCGGAAGTCGGCGACGGCCGCGGCCATGACCACGGCGTCGGCGTCGGCTGCGGCCCGCAGCACCTCCTCGCGCAGCTGCACGGCGGTGCCCACGGGCACCACGTCCACGCCGGCCGGGTCGGGCAGGGCGGTGTTGGCGGCGATCAGGGTGACCCGGGCGCCCCGGGCGGCTGCGGTGCGGGCGAGGGCGTAGCCCTGCTTGCCGGAGGAGCGGTTGCCGAGGAAGCGGACGGGGTCCAGGGGCTCGCGGGTGCCCCCGGCGCTGACCACGACGTGCCGGCCCTTGAGGTCGGGCCCGGTGACGCCGCGGGCCAGCACCCGGCGGCACACCTCGAAGATCTCGGCGGGCTCGGGCAGCCGGCCCTTGCCGGTGTCCACGCCGGTGAGGCGGCCGACGGCCGGCTCGATCACGACGGCGCCGCGGGCGCGCAGGGTGGCCACGTTGTCCTGGGTGGCCGGGTGCTCCCACATCTCGGTGTGCATGGCGGGGGCGAACACGACCGGGCACCGGGCGGTGAGCAGGGTGTTGGTGAGCAGATCGTCGGCGAGGCCGTGCGCCGCCTTGGCCAGCATGTCGGCGGTGGCCGGGGCGACCACCACGAGGTCGGCCTGCTGGCCGATGCGCACATGCGGCACCTCGTGCACGTCGTCCCAGACCTCGGTCGCCACGGGGTTGCCGGAGAGCGCGGACCAGGTGGCGGCCCCGACGAACTTCAGCGCGGAGGCCGTGGGCACGACGCGGACGTCGTGTCCGGACTCCGTCAGCCTGCGGAGCAGCTCGCACGCCTTGTACGCGGCGATGCCGCCGCTGACTCCCAGAACGACCCTCGGCTTGTCCACCGTCTCTCCCCGGACCTCGGAAATGTGCGACCACCACCCATGAGACACCACAGGCCCGGCAGACGTGCTGCCGGGCCTGTGGAAAAGTCAGCGAAGACCAGCTGATACGACTTACTGACCGGGGCCCTCGACGGCCTCGGAGGTCAGCAGTCCCGCGTTGATCTCGCGCAGGGCGATCGAGAGCGGCTTCTCGTGGACGTGGGTGTCGACGAGGGGACCGACGTACTCGAGGAGACCCTCGCCGAGCTGCGAGTAGTACGCGTTGATCTGACGGGCCCGCTTGGCCGCGTAGATCACGAGGCTGTACTTCGAGTCGGTGGCCTCGAGGAGCTCGTCGATCGGCGGGTTGATGATGCCCTCGGGCGCGGAGATGGAAGAGGACACGCTCTACCTTCCGATGGATGGGGATTCGGTCTCGGTGACCGCCGACGACGATTCGGCAACGATCACACGACGTTCATCAAGGCTAGCAGCTCATGGGCGACGTCCTCGACGGAGGTGTTGACCAGGGTGACGTCGAACTCCGGCTCGGCCGCCAGCTCCGTCCTGGCGGCCTCGAGCCGGCGCTCGATCACCTCCGGCGGCTCGGTGCCCCGCCCGGTGAGCCTGCGCACCAGCTCCTCCCAGGAGGGCGGAGCCAGGAAGACCAGCTGTGCGTCGGCCATGGACTCGCGCACCTGCCGGGCGCCCTGGAGATCGATCTCCAGCAGGACGGGCACGCCCGCCTCCAGGTGCTCGATCACGGCCGCCCGGGGCGTGCCGTAGCGGTTGCCGGCGAACTCGGCCCACTCCAGCAGCTCACCGTTGGCGATCAGCTTGTCCATCTCCTCGTCGGTGACGAAGAAGTAGTGGACACCGTGCTGCTCACCGGGACGGGGCTTGCGGGTCGTCGCCGACACCGAGAGCCAGATCTCGGGGTGCTCCTTGCGCAGATGAGCGACGACCGTGCTCTTGCCGACCCCCGAGGGGCCGGAGAGCACGGTCAGTCGCGGACGATCGTCCGGGGGCACGGGGGACGTCCCCCGGGGTGTTGCAGCCATGCGGCGATTATTCCAGCAAAGCCGGGGTGCCCGGGAATCAGGACCCGTTGCCGCCGAACTCACGCTCCAGGGAGGCGATCTGGTTGGACCCGAGACCCCGGACGCGGCGGCTCTCGGAGATGCCCAGTCGCTCCATGATCTGCTTGGCGCGGACCTTGCCCACGCCCGGCAGCGACTCGAGCAGGGCGGAGACCTTCATCTTGCCGATGACGTCGTTCTCCTGGCCCTGCTTGATGACCTCGTGAAGAGAGGCGCCGGAGTGCTTGAGTCGATTCTTGACCTCGGCCCGCTCCCGGCGAGCCGCGGCGGCCTTTTCGAGCGCGGCTGCGCGCTGTTCAGGGGTAAGGGGCGGAAGAGCCACGCCTACGTCACCTCGGATGTCGAACTGTCGGATACGGACCGGTGAGGAACCTAGTCGCCCCACACCTGGGGAGCCACGAGCAACACGCTTGCCCGTTCTCTCGTCGGAGACTAGCGGTCAACTCCGCAAGAGTCAGCGAGAACAGCGGAAAAGTCCTGGTCAGCCTCCGGCAGGACGGACATTGAGGACATATTGCCCCGGATTTGTGAAGGTATCCATACCTGAGCGGCCCTCCGTGAGCCGTGTGAGAGGCTCAGACCGCGCCCACCGCGGCCCTGATCTCGTCCGCGAACCGGTCCGCGGCGTCACGCAGCGCAACCATGCGGGGACCGTGGCGCAACACTCCCCGGCTGACGTTCGGCACCACATTGCGCACCGCGGCGCCGAAGACCGCCGGAAGATCGGCCGCCTTCGCCCCCTGGGCCCCGATGCCGGGCGCCAGCAGCGGGCCGTTGATGTCCAGGTCGTACGACGACAGGTCACCCAGCGTGGCGCCGACCACCGCGCCGAAGGACCCCAGCGGCTCCTCCCCCGCGTTCTCGGCCGCCAGGTGCCCGAGCATGGTGGCGCCGACGGTCCGCCCGTCCTGCCGGATCGCGTGCTGCACCTCGCCGCCCTCCGGATTGGAGGTCAGGGCCAGCACGAACAGGCCCGTGCCGCTCTCCCGGGCCAGGGCGACGGCCGGGCTGAGCGAGCCGTAGCCGAGGTACGGCGAGACGGTGAGCGCGTCGGAGAACAGCGGCGCGTCCTTGCGCAGGAAGGACTCGGCGTAGGCGGCCATGGTGGAGCCGATGTCGCCGCGCTTGGCGTCCATCACCACCAGCGCGCCGGCCTCCCGCGCCTCTTGCACGGTCTTCTCCAGCACGGCCACGCCGCGCGAGCCGAAGCGCTCGAAGAAGGCGCTCTGCGGCTTCAGGACCGCGACCCGGTCCGCCACCGCCTCGACGACTATACGGCTGAACCGCTCCAGGCCCGCCACGTCGTCGTTCAGGCCCCACTCGGCCAGCAGGGAGGCGTGCGGGTCGATGCCCACGCACAGCGGTCCGCGTTCGTCCATGGCGCGGCGCAGCCGGGCGCCGAAGGGCTGGAGTCCGCTCATCGGGAGGTCCTCACGTCGGCGCCCACCGCGTCGGCGAGCGTGGCGTACGGGCTGGTGCGCAGCCGCGCGGCGAGCCCCTTGTGGATCGAGCGTGCCCAGAAGGGGCCCTGGTAGACGAACCCGGTGTACCCCTGGACCAGCGTGGCCCCGGCCAGGATCCGCTGCCAGGCGTCCTCGGCGTTCTCGATACCGCCGACCCCGACCAGGGTGATCCGGTCGCCCACACGGGCGTACAGGCGCCGCAGCACCTGCAGGGAGCGCCCCTTCAGCGGGGCACCGGACAGGCCGCCGGTCTCCTTCACCAGCGCGGGGTCGGAGCGCAGCCCGAGTCCCTCGCGCGCGATGGTGGTGTTGGTGGCGATGATCCCGTCCAGGCCGAGGCCGACGGCGAGGTCGGCGACGGCGTCGATGTCCTCGTCGGCGAGATCGGGGGCGATCTTGACCAGCAGCGGGACCCGGCGGCCCGGCACGCTGCGGTCGGCGGCCTCGCGGACCGCGGTCAGCAGCGGCCGCAGCTGATCGACGGCCTGAAGGTTCCGCAGGCCCGGGGTGTTCGGCGAGGAGACGTTGACGACCAGGTAGTCCGCGTACGGCGCCAGGCGCTCGGCGGACTTCACGTAGTCGGAGACGGCCTCCTCCTCGGGCACGGCCTTGGTCTTGCCGATGTTGACGCCGACGACCGTCTTGAAGACGGGCCGGCGGGAGGCGAGGCGGGCGGCGACCCGCAGCGAGCCCTCATTGTTGAAGCCCATGCGGTTGATCAGGGCCCGGTCCTCGACCAGGCGGAACAGCCGCTTCTTGGGGTTGCCGGGCTGCGGTTTCCCGGTGACGGTGCCGACCTCGACGTGGTCGAAGCCGGTCATGGCCAGGCCGTCGATGCCGACGGCGTTCTTGTCGAAGCCCGCGGCGAGGCCGAAGGGGCTGTGCAGCCGCAGCCCCAGGGCCTCGGTGCGCAGCTCCCGGTAGCGGGGCGCCAGCACGGCGGCGACGAAGGTCCGCAGCACCGGCACGCGGGCCACCAGGCGGATCCAGCGGAAGGCCAGCTGGTGGGCCTGCTCGGGGTCCATGTGCCGGAAGACCAGGCGGAAGAAGAGCTGATACATCTCGAGTCCTCACACTGAGGGGGGACGCCGCTTCCGGCGTCCCCCCCTCATCGGCGGCTAAGGGTCCACGCCCGGGGGGGGCGCGGGTTACTGCGCGACCAGCCACAACCGGACCGCGGCTGTGGACACGGCCTTTCGCGGAGCGCTAGTCGCGGGCCGCGATGAGGTGCTCGGCGTGCTCCTGCAGCGAGCGGACGCTGACCTCACCGCGGTTCAGGGCGTCGATGCCCTGGACCGCCGCCGCCAGCGCCTGGACCGTCGTCAGGCAGGGCACCGAGCGGGCCACCGCCGCCGTGCGGATGTCGTAGCCGTCGAGGCGGCCGCCGGTGCCGTACGGGGTGTTGACGATCAGGTCGACCTCGCCGTCGTGGATGAGCTGCACGATGGTCTTCTCGCCGCCGGGGCCGGGGCCCTCGGAGTGCTTGCGCACCACCTTGGCGTTGATGCCGTTGCGCTTGAGCACCTCGGCCGTGCCGGAGGTCGCGAGCAGCTCGAACCCGTGCGCCACCAGCTCGCGCGCCGGGAAGATCATCGAGCGCTTGTCGCGGTTGGCGACCGAGATGAACGCCCGTCCCTTCGTCGGCAGCGGCCCGTAGGCGCCCGCCTGCGACTTGGCGTACGCCGTGCCGAAGACGTTGTCGATGCCCATGACCTCGCCGGTGGAGCGCATCTCCGGACCGAGCACGGTGTCCACCCCGCGGCCGTGGATGTCCCGGAAGCGGGACCAGGGCATCACGGCCTCCTTCACGGAGATCGGCGCGTCCAGCGGCAGCTCGCCGCCGTCGCCCGTCGCCGGGAGCAGCCCCTCGGCGCGCAGCTCGGCGATGGTGGCGCCGAGCGAGATCCGGGCGGCGGCCTTGGCCAGCGGCACCGCGGTCGCCTTCGAGGTGAAGGGCACGGTGCGCGAGGCGCGCGGATTGGCCTCGAGGACGTAGAGGATGTCGCCGGCCATCGCGAACTGGATGTTGATCAGTCCCCGCACGCCGACGCCGCGGGCGATGGCCTCGGTGGAGGCGCGCAGCCGCTTGATGTCGAAGCCGCCAAGGGTGATCGGGGGCAGCGCGCACGCCGAGTCGCCGGAGTGGATGCCGGCCTCCTCGATGTGCTCCATGACGCCGCCGAGGTACAGCTCGTGGCCGTCGTAGAGCGCGTCCACGTCGATCTCTATCGCGTCGTCGAGGAACCGGTCGACCAGGACCGGCCGGGACGGGCTGATCTCGGTCGACTCGGCGATGTACGCCTCCAGCCGCGCCTCGTCGTAGACGATCTCCATGCCGCGTCCGCCCAGCACGTAGGAGGGACGGACGAGGACCGGGTAGCCGATCTCGTCGGCGATGGCCTTGGCCTCGGCGAAGGTGGTCGCGGTGCCGTGCTTCGGGGCCGGCAGGCCGGCCTCCTTCAGGACCCGGCCGAAGGCGCCGCGGTCCTCGGCGGCGTGGATGGCCTCGGGCGGGGTGCCGACGATCGGCACCCCGTTGTCCTTGAGCGCCTGGGACAGGCCGAGCGGGGTCTGCCCGCCGAGCTGGACGATCACCCCGGCGACCGGCCCCGCCTGCTGCTCGGCGTGGACGACCTCCAGCACGTCCTCGAGCGTGAGCGGCTCGAAGTACAGGCGGTCGGAGGTGTCGTAGTCGGTGGAGACGGTCTCCGGGTTGCAGTTGACCATCACGGTCTCGTACCCGGCGTCGCTCAGCGCGAAGGAGGCGTGGACGCAGGAGTAGTCGAACTCGATGCCCTGGCCGATGCGGTTCGGGCCGGAGCCCAGGATGATCACGGCCGGCTTCTCGCGCGGTGCGACCTCGGTCTCCTCGTCGTAGGACGAGTAGAAGTACGGGGTCCGCGCGGCGAACTCGGCGGCGCAGGTGTCGACCGTCTTGTAGACCGGGCGGATGCCGAGGGCGTGCCGGACCTCGCGGACCACGTCCTCGCGCAGGCCGCGGATCTCGCCGATCTGCTGGTCGGAGAAGCCGTGCCGCTTGGCCTCGGCGAGCAGCTCCGGGGTCAGCTCGGCCGCCTCGGCGAGCTCGTCGGCGATCTCCTTGATCAGGAAGAGCTGGTCGACGAACCAGGGGTCGATCCTGGTGTGCTCGAAGATCTCCTCGGGGGTGGCGCCGGCGCGGATGGCCTGCATCACGGTGTTGACGCGGCCGTCGGTCGGGCGCCGGCACTCCCGGAGCAGCTCGTCCTTGTCGCCGGGGTCGCCGGTGAAGGTGAACTGGCTGCCCTTCTTCTCCAGCGAGCGCAGCGCCTTCTGGAAGGCCTCGGTGAAGTTGCGGCCGATGGCCATGGCCTCGCCGACCGACTTCATGGTGGTGGTCAGCGTGGAGTCGGCGCTGGGGAACTTCTCGAAGGCGAAGCGGGGCGCCTTGACGACCACGTAGTCCAGGGTCGGCTCGAAGGAGGCCGGGGTCTCCTGGGTGATGTCGTTGGGGATCTCGTCGAGGGTGTAGCCGACGGCGAGCTTGGCGGCGATCTTGGCGATGGGGAAGCCGGTCGCCTTGGAGGCGAGCGCCGAGGAGCGCGACACGCGCGGGTTCATCTCGATCACGATGACGCGGCCGTCGGCCGGGTTGACCGCGAACTGGATGTTGCAGCCGCCGGTGTCGACGCCGACCTCGCGGATCACGGCGATGCCGATGTCGCGCAGGATCTGGTACTCGCGGTCGGTGAGGGTCATCGCCGGCGCCACGGTGATCGAGTCACCGGTGTGCACGCCCATGGGGTCGAAGTTCTCGATGGAGCAGACGACCACGACGTTGTCGTGCTTGTCGCGCATCAGCTCCAGCTCGTACTCCTTCCAGCCGAGGATGGACTCCTCCAGGAGCACCTCGGTGGTCGGCGACAGGGCGAGGCCCTGGCCGGCGATGCGGCGCAGTTCCTCCTCGTCGTGCGCGAAGCCGGAGCCGGCGCCGCCCATGGTGAAGGAGGGCCGGACCACGACCGGGTAGCCGCCGAGCTCCTCGACGCCCTTGAGGACGTCGTCCATGGAGTGGCAGATGTAGGAGCGGGCGGACTCGCCGTGGCCGGTCTTCCTGCGGACCGCCTCGACGACCTCCTTGAACTCGTCGCGGTCCTCGCCCTTGCGGATCGCCGCCACATTGGCGCCGATCAGCTCGACGCCGTACTTCTCCAGGACGCCGTTCTCGTGGAGGGAGATCGCGGTGTTCAGGGCCGTCTGGCCGCCCAGGGTGGGCAGCAGGGCGTCGGGACGCTCCTTGGCGATGATCTTCTCGACGAACTCGGGGGTGATCGGCTCGACGTAGGTGGCGTCGGCGATCTCCGGGTCCGTCATGATCGTCGCCGGGTTGGAGTTGACCAGAATGACGCGCAGGCCCTCGGCCTTGAGCACCCGGCACGCCTGGGTGCCGGAGTAGTCGAACTCGGCGGCCTGGCCGATGACGATCGGGCCGGAGCCGATGACCAGGACGGACTGGATATCGGTGCGCTTAGGCACGCTGGCCCTCCATCAGGTTGACGAAGCGGTCGAACAGGTAGGCGGCGTCGTGCGGGCCCGCTGCCGCTTCGGGGTGGTACTGGACGC
Organism: Streptomyces thermospinosisporus; assembly: GCF_039526425.1. Classification (NCBI taxonomy): domain Bacteria; kingdom Bacillati; phylum Actinomycetota; class Actinomycetes; order Kitasatosporales; family Streptomycetaceae; genus Streptomyces; species Streptomyces thermospinosisporus. The sequence goes on along the minus strand of NZ_BAAAIZ010000011.1, from coordinate 19,888 downwards.
TGAAGGCCGGCTTGTCGAGCAGCCTGAGGCCCTCCACCACGTTGTCGTTGAGGCAGACGTGGGAGACCTCCACGCGGCCGTAGGGGGTCTCGGAGACCTTGTCGAGCGGGGCGTCGACGGCGAAGCCGTGGTTGTGCGCGGTGACCTCCACCTTGCCGGTGGTGCGGTCCTGCACGGGCTGGTTGATGCCGCGGTGGCCGTACTTCAGCTTGTAGGTGCCGAAGCCGAGGGCGCGGCCGAGGATCTGGTTGCCGAAGCAGATGCCGAACAGCGGGGTGCCGCGCTCCAGCACGGCCTGCATGACCGCGACGGGGTGGTCGGCGGTGGCCGGGTCGCCGGGGCCGTTGGAGAAGAACACCCCGTCCGGATCGACGGCGTAGACGTCCTCGACGCTCGCCGTGGCGGGCAGGACGTGCACCTCGATGCCGCGCTCGGCCATGCGGTGCGGGGTCATGCCCTTGATGCCGAGGTCGACGGCGGCGACCGTGTACTTCTTCTCGCCGATCGCGGGCACCACGTACGGCTCGGTGGTGGACACCTCGGCGGAGAGGTCGGCGCCCTTCATCTCGGGGGCCTGGCGCACCTCGGCGAGCATGGTGCCCGCGTCGGGCAGCGCCTCGCCGGAGAAGATGCCGACGCGCATGGCGCCGCGCTCGCGCAGATGGCGGGTGAGGGCGCGGGTGTCGATGCCGCAGATGCCGACGACGCCCTGGGCGCGCAGCTCGTCGTCGAGGGTGCGGCGGGAGCGCCAGCTGGAGGGGACGCGTGCGGGGTCACGCACGACATAGCCGGAGACCCAGATCTTCCGGGACTCCATGTCCTCGTCGTTGACCCCGGTGTTGCCGATGTGCGGGGCGGTCATCACGACCACCTGGCGGTGGTACGAGGGGTCGGTGAGGGTCTCCTGGTAGCCGGTCATCCCGGTGGAGAACACGGCTTCGCCGAAGGTCACCCCCACGGCCCCGTAGGCACGGCCGCGGAACATCCGGCCGTCCTCGAGGACGAGTACGGCGGGAGCAGTGTGCCTGTGCGAGGCCGCTCCCCTGGTGGAGGTCGTCATCGTTCGGCGCCTTCCGTGCTGTTGGTCTCGGTCATGGAATTGAGGGTGCCGACCCACTCGGTGTGTTCGGCGGCGTGGTCGGAGCGGAAGCCGGAGTCGATCAGCCGCTCGCCGTGCTCCCAGGTCACCACCAGCAGGCCGCCCTCGGTGAGGACCTTGCCGGCGATGCCCTTGTCGAGCCGGGCGCCGCGCAGCGCGTGAGCCGGGATGAAGAAGTCCTGCGCGCCGGGGCGCACGACGTCCAGTCCCGCGTCGGTGAGCGTGAGCTCGGCCCGGCTGCGAGTGCCCAGGCCGTGCGCCACGATGCGGTCGAGCCACTGCCCCGCGGTGGTGGAGCCGTGATAGCGGCCGCTCATGCTCAGTCTGGCCGGACCGGGCTCGTCCGGCGCGCTGTGCAGCTCCGGCAGGTCGCTCTGGAGCGTGCCGCGCCACTTCCAGCCCTCGCGCATCAGCCAGTAGACGAGCGCGACGAACAGGGCGAGGCCGACGACCCAGCCGATGCGGGCGGCCCAGTCGGTCACTTCCGCCGATTCCTTCTCGGCGGCCAGCAGGATCAGAGGTGTCACGTGAGCTTCCCGTCGACGAGCGTGGCCTTGCCCCGCAGCCAGGTGTGGGTGACACGGCCCGGCAGCTCACGTCCCTCATAGGGGGTGTTGCGGCTGCGTGAGGCGAAGCCCGCGGGGTCCACCGGGCCACGGTAGGCGGTGTCGACGAGGGTGAGGTTGGCCGGCTCACCTGCCGAGACGGGCCGGCCGTGGCCCTCGGCCCGTCCGATGCGCGCGGGCGTGAAGGACATGCGGTCGGCGACACCGGCCCAGTCCAGCAGGCCGGTGTCGACCATGGTCTCCTGGACCACCGACAGCGCGGTCTCCAGGCCCACCATGCCCATGGCGGCCGCGGCCCACTCGCAGTCCTTGTCCTCGTGCGGGTGCGGGGCGTGGTCGGTGGCGACGATGTCGATGGTGCCGTCGGCCAGCGCCTCGCGCAGCGCCATCACGTCGCGCTCGGTGCGCAGCGGCGGGTTGACCTTGTAGACCGGGTTGTAGGTGCGCACCAGCTCGTCGGTGAGCAGCAGGTGGTGCGGGGTGACCTCGGCGGTGACGTCGATACCGCGGGACTTGGCCCAGCGGACGATCTCCACGGACCCGGCGGTCGACAGGTGACAGATGTGGACGCGGGAGCCGACGTGGTCGGCGAGCAGCACGTCCCGGGCGATGATCGACTCCTCGGCGACGGCCGGCCAGCCGCCGAGACCCAGCTCGGCGGAGACGACCCCCTCGTTCATCTGGGCGCCCTCGGTCAGCCGCGGCTCCTGCGCGTGCTGGGCGATCACCCCGCCGAAGGCCTTCACGTACTCCAGCGCGCGCCGCATGATCACGGCGTCGTGGACGCACTTGCCGTCGTCGGAGAAGACGGTGACCGCGGCGGCCGACTCGTGCATGGCGCCCAGCTCGGCGAGCTTCTGCCCCTCCAGGCCGACGGTGACGGCGCCGATCGGCTGCACGTCGCAGTAGCCGTGCTCCCTGCCGAGCCGCCACACCTGCTCGACCACGCCGGCGGTGTCGGCGACGGGGAACGTGTTGGCCATGGCGAACACGGAGGTGTAGCCGCCGCTCGCCGCCGCGCGGGTGCCGGTGAGGACCGTCTCGGAGTCCTCGCGGCCGGGCTCGCGCAGATGGGTGTGCAGGTCGACCAGGCCGGGGAGCAGCACCTTGCCGCCGGCCTCGACCACCTCGGCGCCCTCGGCGGACAGCCCGGTGCCGACCTCGGCGATGGTCTCGCCGTCGATCAGGACGTCCCGCGCCTCGCCGCCGAGCACCTTCGCACCACGGATCAGGGTCTTGCTCATCTGTCTTACTTCTCCTCGGTGGTACGGGCGGGGGTGACGGCGGGCTCGTTGCCGCCCAGCAGCAGGTAGAGGACGGCCATCCGGATGGAGACACCGTTGGTGACCTGCTCGGTCACGGTGCAGCGGGGGGAGTCGGCGACCTCGGCGGTGATCTCCATGCCGCGGACCATCGGGCCGGGGTGCATCACGACGGCGTGCTCGGGCATCCGCGCCATGCGGTCGCCGTCGAGGCCGTAGCGGCGGGAGTACTCGCGCTCGGTGGGGAAGAACGCGGCGTTCATCCGCTCGCGCTGGACGCGCAGCATCATCACGGCGTCCGACTTGGGCAGCGTGGAGTCGAGGTCGTAGGAGACCTCGCAGGGCCAGGTGTCGACGCCGACCGGCAGCAGGGTGGGCGGGGCGACCAGGGTGACCTCGGCGCCGAGGGTGTGCAGCAGGTCGACGTTGGAGCGGGCGACCCGGCTGTGCAGGACGTCCCCGACGATGGTGATGCGGCGGCCGGAGAGGTCCTGGCCGATCCCGGCGTCCGGGCCGATCAGCCGGCGCCGCATGGTGAAGGCGTCGAGCAGCGCCTGGGTGGGGTGCTGGTGGGTGCCGTCGCCGGCGTTGATGACATGGGCGTCGATCCAGCCGGAGGTGGCCAGGCGGTAGGGGGCGCCGGAGGCTCCGTGCCGGATGACCACGGCGTCGACGCCCATCGCCTCCAGGGTCTGCGCGGTGTCCTTCAGCGACTCGCCCTTGGAGACGCTGGAGCCCTTGGCGGAGAAGTTGATGACGTCGGCGGACAGCCGCTTCTCGGCGGCCTCGAAGGAGATCCGGGTGCGGGTGGAGTCCTCGAAGAAGAGGTTGACCACGGTGCGGCCGCGCAGGGTGGGCAGTTTCTTGATGGGCCGGTCCGCGACCCGGGCCATCTCCTCGGCGGTGTCGAGGATCAGGACGGCGTCGTCGCGGGTGAGGTCGGCGGCCGAGATGAGATGACGCTGCATCTGTCAGGCTCCGTAAGGCAGTTCATTCGGGAGATTCAGGAAGAACCGGAGCAGAACCAGGGCAGAACCGGGCCTGGGCGGACAGCCGGGCGGTCGTACGCGGGCACACCGGGGCACGCGGTGCCGGCTCTGCTGTTCTGCTGGCTACTGACCGGTCCGCTTGGCACCGAGCAGCACGGTGTCGCGACCGTCCTCCTCGGCGAGCTGGACCTTGACCGTCTCCCGCAGCGACGTGGGGAGGTTCTTGCCGACGTAGTCGGCGCGGATGGGCAGTTCACGGTGGCCGCGGTCGACGAGCACGGCGAGCTGCACCGCGCGGGGGCGGCCGATGTCGTTGAGCGCGTCGAGGGCGGCGCGGATGGTGCGGCCGGAGAAGAGCACGTCGTCGACGAGGACGACCAGACGGCCGTCGATGCCGTCACCGGGGATGTCGGTGCGGGCCAGCGCACGCGGCGGGTGCATGCGCAGGTCGTCGCGGTACATGGTGATGTCGAGCGAGCCGACCGGGACCTTGCGCTCGGTGATCTGCTCGAGCTTGGCGGCGAGCCGCTGGGCGAGGAAGACGCCGCGGGTGGGGATGCCGAGGAGCACCACGTCGTCGGCGCCCTTGGCGCGTTCGACGATCTCGTGGGCGATGCGGGTCAGGACGCGCGCGATGTCAGGAGCCTCGAGTACGGCTCGTGCGGCAGGTTGCGCATCGGACGACGGGTCCTGCTGCTTGTCCATACGAAACGGACCTCCTTCTCCGCCTCACGGGACGGACCTTAAAGGACGTCGGGATTGCGTCACCCACCGTATCAGGTCGCCCCGAAACCCCCGGCGGCCCCCTGGTCACTCCCGGAGGCGGCCGCGATCACCCGTTCGGCGTAAGCGATCTTCGTTAGCACGGAAGAGTCGGTGTGGACCATTCGGCTTGACGCACGAGAGTAACTCTGCGTAACCTCACAGTGAGTTACCAGCTGCGCGGCAGGAACCCCTCCCGCCGCGTCGACCCAGTGCCGGGGAGCTATATGTCCAGCGAATACGCCAAACAGCTCGGGGCGAAGCTCCGGGCGATCCGCACCCAGCAGGGCCTTTCCCTCCACGGCGTGGAGGAGAAGTCCCAGGGACGCTGGAAGGCGGTCGTGGTCGGTTCGTACGAGCGCGGCGACCGCGCGGTGACCGTTCAGCGCCTCGCGGAGCTGGCGGACTTCTACGGCGTCCCGGTGCAGGAGCTGCTGCCGGGCACGACCCCTGGCGGTGCCGCCGAGCCGCCGCCGAAGCTGGTCCTCGACCTCGAGCGGCTGGCCACGGTGCCGGCCGAGAAGGCGGGCCCGCTGCAGCGCTACGCGGCGACGATCCAGTCCCAGCGCGGCGACTACAACGGCAAGGTGCTCTCGATCCGCCAGGACGACCTGCGCACCCTCGCCGTCATCTACGACCAGTCGCCCTCGGTCCTCACCGAGCAGCTGATCAGCTGGGGCGTCCTGGACGCGGACGCGCGTCGCGCGGTGGCCACGCACGAGGACGCGTAAGTCGTCGCGGGCCTGAGCAGAAACGTGCCGCCGGGGTGGGCGGAACCGGTCGGTTCCGCCCACCCCGGCGGCTTTGTCGTGCTCGTGCGCGGTGCGCCTTGCGGTGCCTGGTGCGCGGTGCGCCCTGCGGTGCCGCTCACGCCTCGCGGCGCAGCGACGGCTTCAGCTCCTTCAGCCGGCCGAGCAGGCCGTTGATGAACGAGGGCGACTCGTCGGTGGAGAACTCCTTGGCGAGCTGCACCATCTCGTCCAGCACCACCGCGTCCGGCGTCTCGTCGACCCAGATCAGCTCGTAGGCGCCGAGTCGGAGGATGTTGCGGTCCACCACCGGCATCCGGTCCAGCGTCCAGCCGACCGCGTACTGCGAGATCAGCTCGTCGATCCGCTTCGCGTGGTCCGCGTAGCCCTCGACGAGCTGCATCGTGTACTCGCTGACCGGCGGCTGCCGGGGGTCGGTGCGCGAGTGCCGGACCCAGTCGGCGAGCACGGTCCGGACGTCGGCGCCGCGCTGGTCGCCCTCGAAGAGGATCTGGAAGGCACGCTTGCGGGCCGTGTTGCGGGCAGCCACGGTTAGCTGTTCACCCGGCCGAGGTAGTCGCTGGTACGGGTGTCGACCTTGATCTTCTCACCGGTGGTGATGAAGAGCGGGACCTGGATCTGGTGGCCGGTCTCCAGCGTCGCGGGCTTGGTGCCACCGGTGGAGCGGTCGCCCTGGACGCCGGGCTCGGTCTCGGCGACGGTCAGCTCGACGGCGGCCGGGAGCTCGACGAAGAGCACCTCGCCGTCGTGCTGGGCGACGGTGGCCTCGAATCCCTCGACGAGGAAGTTGGCGGCGTCGCCGACGACCTTGCGGTCCACGTGCAGCTGGTCGTAGGTCTCCATGTCCATGAAGACGAAGTAGTCGCCGTCCATGTAGGAGAACTGCATGTCACGCTTGTCGACGGTGGCCGTTTCGACCTTGACACCGGCGTTGAAGGTCTTGTCGACGATCTTGCCGGAAAGCACGTTCTTCAGCTTGGTGCGCACGAAGGCCGGGCCCTTGCCGGGCTTGACGTGCTGGAACTCGACGACGGACCAGAGCTGGCCGCCTTCGAGCTTGAGCACCATGCCGTTCTTGAGGTCGTTCGTGGAAGCCACGGTTGAGGATTCTCCTGGACTGGACTGACGTGGACGACCCCGGGGCGGACATGCGCACAGCGTGAGGGCTAGAGCGCGAGCAGCTCCTTGGTCGTAATGGTGAGTAGCTCGGGTCCGCCATCCGCCTCGGGGCGGACGACGAGCGTGTCATCGATCCGGACACCGCCCCGGCCCGGGAGGTGGACCCCCGGTTCGACGGTGACCGGCACGCAAGCGTCCAGTTTACCCATGGCCGACGGGGCCAGCTGAGGGTCCTCGTCGATTTCGAGTCCCACACCGTGACCGGTGAGCGGATGGAGGGCGTCGGCGTAGCCCGCGGAGTCCAGTACCTGGCGGGCGGCGTGGTCCACGCTGCGGCAGGCCGCGCCGGGCACCAGGGACTCCCGGCCGGCGCGCTGGGCGGCGAAGACGAGGTCGTAGAGCTCGATCTGCCAGTCGGCGGGCGCGGTGCCGATGACGAATGTGCGGCCGATCTCGCAGCGGTAGCCGCGATAGGTGGCGCCCAGGCAGACGGAGAGGAAGTCGCCCTCCTCGACGCGGCGGTCGGTGGGGCGGTGGCCGCGGCGGCCGGCGTTGGGTCCGGTGCCGACGGAGGTGGGGAACGCGGGGCCGTCGGCGCCGTGGTCGACGAGGCGGCGCTCCAGCTCCAGGGCGAGGTGGCGTTCGGTGCGGCCGACGAGGATGGATTCCAGGAGTTCGCCGAGGGCCTGGTCGGCGATCTCGGCGCCGATGCGGAGGCAGGAGATCTCCTCCTCGTCCTTGACGACCCTGAGCTGCTCGACGGCGCCGCCGATGTCGGCGAGGCGGAGGGTGGGGGCGGCGGAGCGGATGGCGCGGTGGCGGCTGACGGTGAGGTGGTGCTCCTCGACGGCGAGGGAGTCGGCGCCCTGGGAGGCCGCGAGGGCGGCGGCTGTCAGGGCGGGGTCGGCGCTGGCGCCGGGGGCGAGGCGGACGGGGAGGTTCTCGTCGGGGCGGGACCCGGGGGTGCCGGGGGCACGGTCGTCGGGTGTGCCGGGGCAGACGAGGACGTCGTCGGTACGGCCCAGCAGGAGGACGGCGCCCTCGGGGGCGGGGCCGGCGAGGTAGCGCACATTGGCGGGCCGGGACACCAGCGCCGCCGCGCTGCCGCCCGCATTGCAGCATTCCCGGAGCCGGGTACGGCGGACCGCGTACACCTCTGACATGCACCGAGCGTATGCACTCCGCCCGAATGTCGCCGGTCGAGCGGGGCCGAGTGGGGGGTGAGCGGGGTGGGGTGGGTCGGGGGTGCGGCTGCACGTTCGGGTGCGGGGTCCCGGGTGCGCTGCAGGTTCGGGTGCGGGAGGTGTCCCGGCTGCGGGTGCGTGGTCGGCGCCGGGTGGTGGGTCGGGGGTGCGGCGGCGTGACGGAGGGGGCCGCAGTCGCGCCCCTTCCTGCGCTGCCACAGGCACCCGGCGTGGGGCTCTGGTAAGCGGCCCCCTCCGCCCCACCACCACACCCCCTCACGCCGACCACCGCCGGCGGCTCCATCCCGGCTTCGCCACCCACGCAGCTGCGCGCTTTCGTGCGCCGCCCAGCCAGGGACCGTCGCGCTCCACCTCGCTGCGGGCAGCCGTGCCCACCCAGCGCGCGCCGTCGTGCGCGCCTAGCCGGGGCCGTCGTGCGCGCCTAGCCGGGGCCGTCGTGCCGACCCAGCAGCGGGATTTCGTGCCGCCTGGGGCGATGGGGGTCCCCCCGCTCGAGCGAAGTCGAGTGTGGGGGAGGGAGGGCGCAGCGGCACCCCGCCAGCGCCGGTGAGCGACACCCACCCCCGGCCCGCACCCGCGCCGGGTGCGCTTACCACTTCAGGGGACTTGCGATGGCCCGGGCCAGGACCTCGTCCAGGACCTTTGCCGTTTCCGGTATGTCCATCTGGGAGTTGTCGATGATCGGCAGACCGGAGCCGTACCAGCCGGCCATGCGGCCGTGGATGCGGGCGACCTCCTCGTCGCTCAGCCGGCGGTTGCCCGTGCGCTCCGCGTTGCGTTCGAGGACGATCTCCAGTCCGGGGAGAAGGACGACCGGGAGCAGCCCGGGGCCCACGTGGCGCTTCCAGCCGCCGAGGCCGACGACCGGGCGGTCGGGGAACACCGCGTCGTCGAGGATGCACGAGATGCCGTTGGCGAGGAAGTTGCGCGCGGCGAAGCCGCAGGTGCGGCGGGCCAGCCGGTACTGCGCCTCGGAGTTGTCGTTCCACCCGGCCTGCGGATCGGCGAAGCCGGAGCGGACCCATTCGCGCACGTCGTCCAGGCTGATGTGGGCGGTGGGGACGCGCCGGTGGTCGGCCCAGTACTTCGCCACGCTCGTCTTGCCCGCACCGGCGGGGCCTATGAGCAGCACCGCGATGGTGGTGGCGGTCGGGTCGGGCGGCGCGGTGGCCTGGGGCGGGTTCGGTACGGCGACGGGGCCGCCCGGGGGCAGCGGCACATGTCCGGTGGTGTCGGGCGGCGGCGCCGAGGGGTGCTGAGCACCCGCGGGGGGTGGCGGCGGGGGCACGGGACAGCCGCCCGGCGCCTGTGGCGGCGCGGGCATGGGTGCGGGCCCTTGGTGCGGACCCGGGTGGTGTGCGGCCGGTGACCAGCCGGTGGCCGGTCCCTGCCCCGGCTGATGGGGCGGCGGCAGCGGAGAACCCACTGCATGCTGCATCCGGTGCCACTCCGTCTCGTACAGGCGTTGGGGCGCTGACAGCAGGGGGTGACCCCGCTGCGTACCGAACGGTACCGCCCCCGGTCGTCATGGTGTGAACGGGCGAGGGCGGCCCTGAGTGCCCGTCATGCCGGGCTGATCGGGGTCGATTACTCGCCGACCTCGCCGTATGCGGCGAGCAGGACGGCCGGGTCGGGACCCTCCAGCACCGTGGGCTTGGCGAGGCCGTCCAGGACGATGAAACGCAGCAGGTCCCCGCGGGACTTCTTGTCGACCTTCATCGTCTCCAGCAGCTTGGGCCACTGGTCGTAGCGGTAGTGCAGCGGCAGGCCCACCGCTTCGAGGATCGTGCGGTGGCGGTCGGCCGTGGCGTCGTCCAGGCGGCCGGCCAGGCGTCCGAGTTCGGCGGCGAAGTGCATGCCGACGGACACGGCGGCGCCGTGGCGCCACTTGTAGCGCTCGTTCTTCTCGATGGCATGGCCCAGGGTGTGGCCGTAGTTGAGGATCTCGCGCAGGCCGGACTCCTTCAGATCGGAGGAGACCACCTCGGCCTTCACCCGGATCGAGCGCTCGATGAGCTCGGCGGTGTGCGGACCGGCCGGGGTGCGCGCGGCCTGCGGGTCGGACTCGATGAGGTCGAGGATCACCGGGTCGGCGATGAAGCCGGCCTTGATGACCTCGGCGAGGCCGGAGACGTAGTCGTTGACCGAGAGGGAGTCGAGGGCGGCGAGGTCGCACAGGACGCCGGCGGGCGGGTGGAAGGCGCCGACGAGGTTCTTGCCCTCGGCGGTGTTGATGCCCGTCTTGCCGCCGACGGCCGCGTCCACCATGGCCAGGACCGTGGTGGGGACGGCGATCCAGCGGACGCCGCGCAGCCAGGTCGCCGCGACGAAGCCGGCCAGGTCGGTGGTGGCGCCGCCGCCGACGCCGACGATGACGTCGGTGCGGGTGAAGCCGGACTGGCCGAGCGCCTTCCAGCAGTAGGCGGCGACCTCGGCGGTCTTGGCCTCCTCGGCGTTGGGCACCTGGACGGCGATGGTCTCGTAGCCCTGTCCGGCCAGGTCGGCGCGGAGCGCCTCGCCGGTCTCGGCGAGCGCCTCGGGGTGGATGACGGCGACCCGCTTGGCCTTGGTGCCGATCAGTCCGGCCAGCTCGCCGAGGAGTTGACGGCCGACCAGGACGTCATAGGGTTCGGTGCCCGCGGTGCCGCCGACGTGGATCCGGGTGACGGGGGCTGGCATGGCTTCCTCCTGCCGGGGCCCGGGGGTCGCTCCCCCGGTGGGTGCGGGCAACTGCAGTGCGTCCAGGACGGCTTGGGCGACCTCGTCGGGGGTGCGGCCGTCGGTGGGGACGACGGCGGTGGCGACCTCCTCGTACAGGTGCCGCCTGGCCTCCATCAGTTCGCGCCACTGCTTGCGCGGGTTGACCGCGAGCAGGGGGCGGGCGGCGTTGAGGCCGGTGCGCTTGACCGCCTCCTCGACGTCCATGGAGAGGTAGACGACCCGCAGCCCGGCGAGGAGGGCGCGGGTGTCGGCGTCCAGCACGGCGCCGCCGCCGAGGGCGAGGATGCCCTCGTGCTCGGCGAGGGCCCTGCGTACCGCCTGCTTCTCCAGGGCGCGGAAGGCGGGCTCGCCGTCGTCGACGAAGATGTCGGAGATGGAGCGGCCCTCGGCGGCGACCACGTCGTCGTCGGTGTCCCGGAAGCCGGTGCCCAGCCGCTCGGCGAGGATGCGCCCCACGGTGGACTTGCCCACGCCCATCGGGCCGACCAGCACGATCAGCGGTGCGCTCATCGGATGGCCAGGTTGTCGAGGTAGGAGCGGACGTTGCGGCGGGTCTCGGTGACGCTGTCACCGCCGAACTTCTCCGCGACCGCGTCCGCGAGGACCAGCGCCACCATGGCCTCGGCGACGATGCCGGCCGCGGGGACGGCGGAGACGTCGGAGCGCTGGTGGTGGGCCTGCGCCGGCTCGCCGGTGGTGACGTCCACCGTCCTCAGGGCACGCGGGACGGTGGCGATCGGCTTCATCGCGGCGCGGACGCGCAGCAGCTCGCCGGTGGACAGGCCGCCCTCGGTGCCGCCGGAGCGGCCGGAGACCCGCCGGATGCCCTCGGGCGTGTTGACGATCTCGTCGTGCGCCTTGGAGCCGGGGACACGGGCGAGTTCGAAGCCGTCGCCGATCTCGACGCCCTTGATGGCCTGGATGCCCATGAGCGCCCCGGCCAGCCGGGCGTCCAGCTTGCGGTCCCAGTGGACGTGCGAGCCGAGGCCCACGGGGACGCCGTAGGCCAGCACCTCGACCACGCCGCCGAGCGTGTCGCCGTCCTTGTGCGCCTGGTCGACCTCCGCGACCATCGCCTTCGAGGTGTCCGCGTCCAGGCAGCGCAGCGGGTCGGCGTCGAGCTTCTCGACGTCGGCCGGGGTCGGGTAGACGCCCTGCGGTGCCTTGACCGAGCACAGCTCGACCACGTGGGAGACGATCTCGATGCCGGTCGTCTCCTTCAGGTACGAGCGGGCGACCGCGCCCAGCGCGACCCGGGCCGCCGTCTCCCGGGCGGAGGCGCGCTCCAGCACCGGACGGGCCTCGTCGAAGCCGTACTTCTGCATGCCGGCCAGGTCGGCGTGGCCGGGCCGGGGGCGGGTCAGCGGCGCGTTGCGCGCGAGGCCGGCCAGCACCTCCGGGTCCACGGGGTCGGCCGCCATGACCTGCTCCCACTTGGGCCACTCGGTGTTGCCGACCATGATCGCGACCGGGGAGCCGAGGGTGAGGCCGTGCCGTACGCCGCCGAGGAAGGTCACCTCGTCGCGCTCGAACTTCATCCGGGCACCGCGACCGTAGCCCAGCCGCCGCCTCGCGAGATGGTCCGCCACCATGTCCGTGGTGATCGGCACGCCGGCGGGAAGACCCTCCAGCGTCGCGACGAGTGCGGGACCGTGGGACTCCCCCGCGGTCAGCCAGCGCAACCTGCTCAACGGTGCTCCTCAGTGCTCGCGCCCGGTGTACTGCCCTGCGCACGCGCGTCCTCGCGCGCGGCTGTGGCGTGAACGGGGTGCGCGCTGCCCCGGCCCGCCACCTCCGATCCTCCCACGTCCGGGCCGGGTGCCCGGTCGCCGGTCCATCAGACGGACGGACGCCCGCGTCAGCCGTCCTGCGGGCGCCGCTGCGGGGCGTAGGCGCCGAGGAAGTCCGCCCCGCTCTGCTGCTGGGCCGGTGCGGGCGGCGCGGGCTGCGCGTTCTGCGGGGCGTAAGGACCGAGGTAGTCAGTGCCCCGGCCCTGGCCGGGCTGAGCGGCGGCGGGGACCGGCTGCCCGGAGCGGGCGGCCCGCCGCTGGGCGATCTTGCGCTTGATCTTCAGGACCCAGTAGGCGAGGACGGCGAGCGCCACCAGGGCGTACACCGTGATCTGCACCCAGTCGGGCAGAAAGCCCAGCAGTGACTCGACGATCTGGGTCTTCCAGCCTGCCAGCTCGATGCCGGTGGACGCGGTGGACATGGACGTCGCTCCCCTCCCCTGCTCCGCCCCCTGCGGAACAGCGAGTGGATCTTAGCGGTTCGCCAGCGCCCGCTCGCCGGCTTTTCGCATCGCCTCCAGCGGCGCCGGGGACCGTCCCGTCATCTGCTCGACCTGGAGGACGGCCTGGTGCACCAGCAGGTCGAGCCCGCTGATCACCGCCCCGCCGTACGCCGACCAGCGGGCGGCGAGGGCGGTCGGCCAGGGGTCGTAGAGGACGTCGAAGAGGGCGGCCGGGCGTTCCGGGACGGCGCGGGCGAGCGGGTCGGTGACCCCGGCCGGCGTGGTGGTGATCACCAGCGGGGCGTGCAGGGCCTGTTCGGCGTCGGCCCAGTCGGCGATGCGCACCTCGACCTGGAGCCGCTCGGCCCACCGGCGCATCTCGGCGGCGCGCGCCTCGCTGCGCACGTAGACGGTGACCTCGCCGGTGCAGATCCGGGCGAGGGCGGCGAGGGAGGAGGAGGCGGTGGCGCCGGCGCCGAGGACGGCGGCGCGGTCCACCGTGTCGATGCCGTGCTCGCGCAGGGCGGCCACCATGCCGGGGATGTCGGTGTTGTCCCCGGTCCGCCGGCCGTCGGCGGTGAAGACGACGGTGTTCACGGCGTCGACCGAGGCGGCGGTGTCGCTGATCGAGTCCAGCAGCGGGATCACCGCCCGCTTCAGCGGCATGGTCAGCGACAGGCCCGCCCACTCGGGCCCCAGCGTCTCGAAGAATCCGGGCAGTGCCTTCTCGTCGACCTCGAAGCGGTCGTACGTCCACCCCTCGAGCCCCAGCTCGGCGTAGGCGGTGCGGTGCAGCACCGGGGAGAGGGAGTGTGCGATCGGGGAGCCGAGGACGGCAGCCCGGCGCGGTGAGGTCATCCGTTCTTCCTCGAGGCGTTGAACTTGTCGACCAGCTTCTGGTGCTCGGCGTTGGTCTTGGTGAACTCGCTGGTCTTCCCGTCGAGCGAGATGAAGTAGTACCAGCCGTCGTCGGTCGGGTTGAGCGCGCCCTTGACCGCTTCCTCACCGGGGTTGCCGATGGGGCCGGGCGGCAGGCCCTTGTAGTAGTACGTGTTGTACGGGTTGTCGTAGTTGCGGAGTTCGGAGAGCGAGAGGTCGATCTTGCTCTGGTTCTTGATGTAGTTGTACGTGGAGTCGAACTCCAGCATGCCGTTGGTCTCGGTGTTGCCGGGCTCGAGCCGGTTATAGATGACCTCGGCCATCTTGCGGAAGTCGCTGTGGCTGGTGCCCTCGGCCTGGACGAGGCTGGCGACGGTGACGAGCTGCCAGGGGTCCTTGAGACCGAGTCCCTTGGCCTTCGCCTCGACGCCGAGCTTCTCGTAGACCTTGTTGGCCTGCTCGACCATGTTCTTGAGGACGTCCTCGGGCTTCTGCCCCTTGGAGACGCCGTAGCTGGACGGGAAGAGGAACCCTTCCAGCGGGTCCTTGACGTTCTTGTGGCCCTTAGCCCAGCCGGGGAGGCCGAGCTGGTCCGCCTTCTCCTTGGCGATCTTCGCGGTGGTGCCCGCTTTGAGTTCGAGGCGTTTGTCGATGAGTTCGTAGACCTGCGCGTTGCGCAGTCCCTCGCGGATGATCAGGTTGTTGCGGCTCTCCGGGCTGAGCATCAGCTCGACCGCGCTCGCGGCCGACATCTGCTTCTCCAGCGTGTAGACGCCGTCCTGGATGGACTTGCCCTGGGGGTTGCCCGCCTGCGCCGCCACGAAGGCGTCGACGCTCTTGACCACGCCGGCCTTCTTCAGCTGCTGGCCGATGACCGCGCCGGTGGCGCCCTTGGGGATGGTGACGGTCACCTTCTGCCCGTTGCCGTCGCCCGCGAAGTCCGGGGCGCTGCCGAAACGATCCTGGTAGAACTGCCAGCCGTAATAGCCCGCACCGGCCAGACCGCCGCCGAGGACCAGGGCCACCACCAGGCAGGCGCAGCCGCTGCGGCGCTTCTTCTCCTTGCCGCCCTTGCCGCCCCGGCGGCGGCGGTCGCCCGGCTCGTCGTCCTCGTCGTCACCGCCGCCCGCGAAGAAGGCGTGTTCGCCCTGGTCGGGTCCGGGATCCCAGTCGGTCGGCGGCTCGGGCTCGGGTTCGGGGGCGGCGCGCCTGCGGCTGGGCGGCTCGGGCGGAGGGTAGGCCTCCGGGCTGCCGTAGTAGTCGGACTGCTGCCCGTAGCCGGACTGCTGCCCCGGGTAGCCGCCGCCCTGTCCGTAGGGGTCCTGCGGCGTGGCGGCGTAGGGGTCCTGCGGGTGGGTGCCGGTGTGCCAGCCGCCGGTGTCGTAGTGCTGCTGGTGCTGCTGCTGGTGGGCGTACTGCTGGTCGTACTGCGGATACTGCTGTCCGCCGTATCCGTTCTGCTCGTGTCCGCCGTATCCGTTCTGCTCGGCGGTGCCCCAGTCTCCGTACTGCTGGTGCGTGTGCGACTGCTGCGGGTAATGCTGCTGCGGCTGGCCGGCGTAGGGAGCCTGCGAGCCCTGATCGGCCTGCTGCCCTCCCCATCCGCCGTCCCCGTACAACGGGTCGTCCGGATGCCACGGTTCGGAGCCTTGGCCCCGGCCATACTCAGTCATCGATCCCCTAGAGCCGCGAGGCGGTGACCGCCGGGCCACCTGAAGACCGCGGCTGTCTTCCGCCTCTCTCTGTGCGGCGGCTGTTCGAACACCGCCGCATCGCGCGGAACGTTACCGTATCGCGATCAGATGACCACTTCGACGCCCTCGCCGGGTGCATTGCCTGACACCCGTTCGGATTCGAGGGCCTGCTGCAGGATGATCACGGCCGCTGCCTGGTCGATGACCGATCTGCCCTTCTTGGACTTCACGCCCGAGGCGCGCAGTCCCTGGCTCGCCGTGACGGTCGTCATACGTTCGTCGACGAGCCGCACCGGGACGGGGGCGATGCCCTTGGCCAGCTCCTGGGCGAAGGCGCGCACCTTGGCGGCGGCCGGGCCCTCGCCCCCCTTGAGGGAGCGAGGGAGACCGACCACGACCTCGATGGGCTCGTACTCCTCGACGAGTTGCCGCAGGCGCCGGTGCGCGGCCGGCACGTCCCGGCCGGGGACGGTCTCGACCGGTGTGGCGAGGATCCCGTCGGGGTCGCAGGAGGCGACCCCGATGCGGGCGTCCCCGACGTCGACGGCGAGACGGCGTCCCCTGCGCATTACTTGGCCGTCTCCGCGACCAGGCGCTCGACGGCCTGGACGGCCTCGCCGACGGCGGCCGGGTTCTGGCCGCCGCCCTGGGCGACGTCCGGCTTGCCGCCACCGCCGCCGCCGAGGGTCTTGGCGGCGGTGCGCACCAGCTCACCGGCCTTCAGACCGCGCTCGCGGGCGGCCTCGTTGGTGGCGATCACCGTGAGCGGCTTGCCGTTGTTCACGGTGAACAGGGCGACCACGGCGGCCCGTCCGCCCCGGATGCGGCCGCGCACGTCGAGGACCAGCTTGCGCAGGTCGTCGGCGGTGGTGCCGTCCGGCACCTGGCCGGTGACCACGGCGACGCCGTGGATGTCCTTGGCGGACTCGGCGAGACCGGCGGCGGCCTGCAGCACCTTCTCGGCGCGGAACTTCTCGATCTCCTTCTCGGCGTCCTTCAGCCGGCCGAGCATCGCGGAGACCTTCTCGGGCAGCTCCTCGGGGCGGCCCTTGAGCAGTTCGGTGAGCTGGTTGACGACCGTGTGCTCGCGGGCGAGGAAGCTGTAGGCGTCGACGCCGACGAGGGCCTCGATGCGGCGCACACCGGAGCCGATGGAGGACTCGCCGAGCAGCTTCACCAGGCCCAGCTGGGCGGTGTTGTGGACGTGGGTGCCGCCGCACAGCTCCTTGGAGAAGTCGCCGATGGTCACCACGCGCACCCGGTCGCCGTACTTCTCGCCGAACTCGGCGATGGCGCCCTGCTTCTTGGCCTCGTCGATGCCCATGATCTCGGCGTGGACGTCGAGGTCGCGGGCGAGCACCTCGTTGATCTTCTGCTCGACGTCGAGCATCACCGTCTGCGGCACGGCGGACGGCGAGCCGAAGTCGAAGCGGAAGCGGCCGGGCTGGTTCTCCGAACCGGCCTGGGCGGCCGTCGGGCCGAGGGCGTCGCGCAGGGCCTGGTGGGTGAGGTGGGTGGCCGAGTGGGCGCGGGCGATGGCCTTGCGCCGGGGGGCGTCGATGGCGGCGTGGGCCTTGGCGCCGACGGTGACCTCGCCGACCTGGACGACGCCCTTGTGCACGTAGACGCCCGGGACCGGCTTCTGGGTGTCGCGGACCTCGATGACGGCACCGGCGTCGGTCTTGATCCGGCCGGTGTCGCCGATCTGGCCGCCGCCCTCGGCGTAGAACGGGGTGCGGTCCAGGACGACCTCGACCTCGTCGCCCTCGGTGGCGGCCGGGGAGGAGACGCCGTCGACGAGGATGCCCACGATCGTGGACTCGCCCTCGGTGTCGGTGTAGCCGATGAAGTCGGTGGCGCCGGCCCGGTCGGCGATCTCGCGGTAGGCGCCGAGGTCGGCGTGGCCGGTCTTCTTGGCCTGGGCGTCGGCCTTGGCGCGCTCCCGCTGCTCCTTCATCAGGCGGCGGAAGCCCTCCTCGTCCACGGACAGGCCCTGCTCGGCGGCCATCTCCAGGGTGAGGTCGATCGGGAAGCCCCAGGTGTCGTGGAGCAGGAAGGCCTTGTCGCCGGGCAGCACGGTGGAGCCGGCGGCCTTGGTCTCGGCGACGGCGGTGTCGAGGATGTTGGTGCCGGCCTTGAGGGTCTTGAGGAAGGCGTTCTCCTCGGCGAGGGCGACCTTCTCGATGCGCTCGCGGTCGGTGATCAGCTCCGGGTACTGCTGGCCCATCATGCCGATGACGACGTCGATCAGGTCCTTGACGACCGGGCCGGTGGCGCCGAGCAGGCGCATGTTGCGGATGGCGCGGCGCATGATGCGGCGCAGCACATAGCCGCGGCCCTCGTTGCCCGGGGTGACACCGTCGCCGATGAGCATGGTGGCGGTGCGCATGTGGTCGGTGACCACGCGCAGGGACACGTCCGAGTCCTCGGAGTCGCCGTAGCGGACGCCGGTCAGCTCGGTGGCCTTCTCGATCACGGCCATCGAGGTGTCGATCTCGTACATGTTCCGCACGCCCTGCAGAATCATGGCGAGCCGCTCGAGGCCGAGGCCGGTGTCGATGTTCTTGCTGGGCAGTTCGCCGAGGATCGGGTAGTCCTTGCCGGGCCCCTCGCCCCGCACGTACTGCATGAAGACGAGGTTCCAGATCTCCACGTACCGCTCGTCGTTGACGGCGGGGCCGCCCTCGGGGCCGAACTCGGGGCCGCGGTCGTAGTTGATCTCGGAGCAGGGGCCGCACGGGCCGGGGACGCCCATGTCCCAGAAGTTGTCCTTCTTGCCCAGGCGCTGGATCCGCTCGGCCGGCACGCCGATGACGTCGCGCCAGATCTGCTCGGCCTCGTCGTCGTCCTCGTACACGGTGATCCACAGACGGTCGGGCTCAAGGCCGTAACCGCCCTTGTCCTGGGGCGTGGTGAGCAGCTCCCAGGCGAGCTTGATGGCGCCTTCCTTGAAGTAGTCGCCGAAGGAGAAGTTGCCGCACATCTGGAAGAACGTGCCGTGCCGGGTGGTCTTGCCGACCTCTTCGATGTCCGGCGTGCGCACGCACTTCTGGACGCTGGTGGCGCGCGGGAAGGGCGGCTTGACCTCGCCCAGGAAGTAGGGCTTGAAGGGCACCATGCCGGCCGGGACGAGCAGCAGAGTCGGGTCGTCCGCGATGAGCGACGCCGACGGGACGACGGTGTGCCCGCGCTCCTCGAAGAAGCTCAGCCAGCGGCGGCGGATCTCGGCCGACTCCATCAGTGGTCCTCATTCCGGTTGTACGGGTACGTCTTGTACGTCAGGCCCTCGGCGTACGGGGGTCTGCTGCGGTTCTCGATGACGGCGTAGTGCCGGGGGGCGGGCAGTTCGCGGTCGACGGGGGCGTTGAGCCCGAGCGCGTCGCCGAGTTCGGCCTCGCGCCGGGCCATGTTGTCGCGGACCTCGAGCGCGAAGTCCACCGCGCGGTCCTTCAGCCGGCCACCGGCCTCGAGCGCCTTGTTCGCCGCGGCGACGGCGAGGTGCTCGGGCGTCAGCTGCTTGAGCTTGCGGTTGACCTTGGTGGTGGCCCACACGCCGGCTGCGACGCCGGTGGTGAACCAGAACGTACGGCGGAACATCGCTGGGTCAGTCTCTCTTTCCCCGGGAGGTCCCGCGGCTGCGCCGGTCGCGGCGCGCGCCCGGGACGGTACGGCCCACGATCACGGTGCGCCCCGGCGCCCGGGCGGGCGCCTCGTCCTTGCGGCCGCTCAGGGCACGGCGCACGCCGTAGCCGAAGGCGGCGACCTTGACGAGGGGGCCGCCGAAGGTGGAGGCGACGGTGGTGGACAGCGCGGAGGCGTTGGAGGTGACCTCCTGCACGTCGGAGGCGATCGCGTCGACCCGTTCGATCTGGGTCTGCGCGGAGCGCACCGCCGCGGAGGCGTCGGCCAGCAGCGGGACGGCCTGGTCGGTCACGTCCGCCACGAGCTTGGTGGTCGCCCTGAGCGTCTGGGCCAGCCTCGCGAGAGCCACCGCGAGGAAGGAGACCAGGATCGCCCAGAAGACGGCCACCAGGATCCCGGCCACCTCTCCACCGGACACTGTGTGCACCCGCTCCCTGAAACGTGCCTGAACATCGAGAAAGTCGTGTCACCGAGCCTATCGCGCCGGTGATGCGACTCCGTACCGGATTAGCCTCCGGCGCCGGTGGAGCTGCGAGCACCGATTGTACGGACCGCACAGGCATGACTACGCTCCACGCCCCCGCGCGGCGGACCGCACAACCTGGTCGTCGAGGAGGGCCTGCTCGTTCGTCTGGTGGGACGTCAGGCGATGCCGGAACCGCACAGTTCCGAGCATCTGGCGGACGCCAGCCCGGATTTGGCGGCCGAGCCGCTGCAGCGGGGGCGCCGGAGCGGTTGGGCGCTCCCCGCGGGGCTCAAGGCGCCGCGGGCCTGCGAACGGTTGGTGCGGTGGGGCGGGAGACGGGACCGGGGCCGGGAGGTGGGGCGGGCGTGCTCGGCGTCTGCGGGGCGGGCCGCGTGGTGGTGTCGGGCGGTGGGACCAGGCGGTCCGGCACCGGGTCTGGGCCCAGAACTGGGGCATCCCGCGCCGGGCCCGGGACCGGAAC